>CAYWMU010000294.1:0-3088 GCA_964459395.1 uncultured Bacteriovorax sp. | reverse complement strand
AGTCCCGACTAAAATAGCATCTCTCTGTGGAATGACAAAAACCACTCGTCCATCAGGTGTTGTTAATACGACTGAACCATCAAGGGTTAGAGAATCGGCTTTTATCCAAAGATGTATGCCTTTGGAGGTAAGCATCTTACTTTGCCATTGAAGGCCCAACTCTGGTAAGAGATCATCGGTAAAGGGGCCAGTGGTATAAACTACAAATTTTGCTTTGATTTCAAATGTCTCTTTAGAAAAAACATTTTGATAGGTCACTATATGATAATCAGAAAATGATTGAACGCGTTTCACTTCGTGATAGTTTAAGGCCTCTACTCCAGTCTCCAAAAGTGCATCATAAATACATTCAAGAGTTAACTTCGCATCATCTACAATGCCGTCATAGTACATACCTGATGCCTTGAGACCTTCAGCTCTCAAAGAGGGAACTTTCTTTAAGATCTCTTCTTTTGAAAACATTTGATGAGGGCGATTTTTAAAGTGGCTCAAAAGATCGTAGAGAAATAAACCCATTCCAAGCATAAAAGGAGGATACTTAGAGAAGTTGTAGACAGGGAAATAAAATTTTCGTTCAAAACAAACATGGGGTGCCAGTTTTAGCCATAGATTTTTCTCTTCAAGAGCTTCTTGAACAAGAGCGAAATCAAAATTTTCTAAATATCGAATCCCGCCATGAAGCATTTTTGAAGAGGTTTGAGATGTTTGCGAAGAAAAATCACCTTTCTCTATGAGTAGTGCCTTAACTCCATTGAGTGCTAGGTCTCTTAGAATGCCAGCACCATTAATACCGCCGCCAACAATAACGACTTCTGTTTCTTTCATATTTTATTTATCCAAACAAGATTTCCCGTACAAGTGAGTCGATAGCGAGTGTTGCTGGTTCCATAAGTTGAAGGAAGAGGAGTTAACTGATAATTCAGACCAACAACAGCGTTTGCATTACTTTTTAGTGCATGGGCCTTTAATTTCTGGGCCAGTTCTTGATAATGAGAGCTGACCTCAAGAGAGTTCTCATCTTCTACCAAGTAACTTTCAAGTATCTTATGCTCAGAGGCAACTCCTATGTACTTAAGGACTTGGTAACCATCTAAAGTAGGGGTCGCAGAGAGAATAATCTGTGAGATGTCGAGATTAACTTCATCAAATTGAAAATGGTGTGATTGGTTTTGATATAAGTTATGTTTTGAAACAAGCCCCACTTCTGGTTCTTCGGTATGTTTTGGTGGTTGGATCTCATCAGAAAGGCCAACCATGATATCAATATCAAAACGTCTTAGCTTATGAGCAAGAAAAGTAGCTGCATATTCAGAGATCCTTGGTACCAAGAATTCTCCGCGAGTCAGTCTCTTCATCAGAATTTCGTCGCTATCCATAGCGAGACCTAACTCTTTGATGAGTGCAAGAATATCTTGAGCATCTTCTAAAAATTTAACTTCTTTGATTAGAACACTAAATGAAGGATTCCCTTCGCTCGCCATCCCTGTAAAACTTGAGCTTTCTGCAAATTTTTTTAGATCAGAAAAATTTTCGGGAGCACTATAGCTTGACGAAACTTCTGGTTGAGGAAGTGGAGTTTTTTCTACAACAGGGGTGTCCTCAATAGGAGCGAAATCATCAATAGCTGGTGAATCACTCTCAATGGGAGGAGGAGGTAAGTTCTGATCAAGTTGTGGCAATTCTTCAGTATCATTTTGAGTATTTTCTTCAACTGGAGACGAAAAAGGATCATCAGATGATTCAAACTCATTTGTATAAGAGGACTCCTCCTGGTTTTCAAAAGATGGTGACTCATTCTCATCCGTTGTAAAATCATTGTTTGAGAAGTCACTGTCAGAATCGAATGTTGAATCAGTTGAAAAAGATGAATTTGAATCAAAATCAGTTTCAGAGTCAGAGTTAAAGTCAGATCCTGAATCAAAGTCAGAATTTGAGTCAGAATCAAAATTATAGTTTTCCTCTTCGGAGAAATTGTTCTCTGATTCGAATGCAGGTACATCACTTTCGAAGTCAGTTTCACTTTCCTCAGACAAGAAAGGATTCTCAGTAATTTGAGTTTCCTCCATAAAAGCAGAAGGTGCAGATTCCTCTGGAAGTTCTGGAAGATAATCTTCTACTTCATCATCGAGCTGGTGAAGATATTCCCCTAAATCTTCGATTCTGGTCAGATCTTTCTTTGAATCGCTCACTCTTTTGCACTCCTTTGCTTAAGAGGTAAAAATGTCACGTAGCTTTTAAGCTCCGTGACAGCTCTTAAATTTCTTACCTGAACCACAAGGGCACGGATCATTACGGCCAACTTTCATAGTTGCTCTAATAATCTTTTTCTCTTCGGCCATTTCACTAGCTCTTAGTGATTCTTGGTGGGCCTTAAGTTGTGCTTCGAGCATTTCCATTTGTTGACGACGAAGTTCTTCAATCTCTTCAGCTGTCATGAGTTTAATGTGGCTAATTCTTTCGATAACGGCTTTTTTAATAGCGTATCTCATCCCTTCATAGAGATGGAAGGCTTCGCGCTTATACTCAACAAGAGGATCTTTCTGACCGTAAGAACGGAGATTAATTCCTTCTTTAAGTTGATCCATATTAAGGAGGTGATCTTTCCAGTACTGATCAAACGTCGCAAGAAGAACTTCGCGAGTTGTGTATTTTACTTGATCTGGCTCAAATGGAGCGAATTTCGTTTCGAGAGTTTTGATGGCCTCTTCTTTAAGATAATTAGCAAGATCACCGCTAAACTGTGCTGAACATTCATCAGCAGTTAAAGTCTTTTCAATCCCAAAAATTGTTTTCGCTTGGGTGTTGATTTCTTCCCAGTTGGCATTTCTTACAGGAGACTTTTTATCTGGGTGCAATTCATCGGCAATATTGAAGCTGACTTCGTCAATAAAGTCTCTTACGAGTTCATCATTACCTTCATCATTTAAGATATCACGACGAATTTTGTAGATCACTTTACGTTGCTCATTCATCACGTTATCAAAGTCAAGAAGGTGCTTACGAATATCAAAGTTATGTGTTTCAACTTTTTTCTGGGCCTTAGCGATGGCATTCGAAATCATGTTGTGTTCAATCGGCTCATCATCTT
>CAYWMU010000293.1:0-3093 GCA_964459395.1 uncultured Bacteriovorax sp. | reverse complement strand
TGAGTTCACAAAAATTTACTCTGTAGTAGACTCTTACGCATTCTCAAAGGAGTTCTCATGACAGATAAGAAAAAACTCACGACTATCCAAGGGGCTCCGGTCTCTGATAATCAAAATGTACAAACTGCTGGCCCTCGTGGACCAATGCTTCTTCAAGACGCTTGGTTCCTTGAAAAGCTATCTCATTTTAATCGTGAAGTTATTCCAGAGCGTCGTATGCATGCTAAGGGTTCAGGCGCCTACGGTACATTTACTGTAACTCACGATATTTCAAAATACAGCAAAGCAAAAATTTTCTCTCAGATTGGAAAGAAAACAGATCTATTTGTGCGTTTCTCAACAGTGGCCGGTGAGCGTGGAGCAGCTGACGCAGAAAGAGACATTAGAGGATTTGCAGTTAAGTTTTACACTGAGGAAGGTAACTGGGATATCGTTGGTAATAATACTCCTGTGTTCTTCTTCCGTGATCCACTTCACTTCCCTGATTTAAACCATGCAGTTAAACGCGATCCTAAAACTAATATGCGTAGTGCTCAAAATAACTGGGACTTCTGGACACTTCTTCCTGAAGCTCTTCATCAAGTCACCATCGTTATGAGTGATCGCGGGATACCTAAAAGTTACCGTCATATGCATGGATTTGGTTCGCATACTTTCAGTTTCATCAACGACAAAGATGAGCGCTTTTGGGTAAAGTTTCATTTCGTTTGTCAGCAAGGAATTCAGAATCTTTCTGATAAAGAAGCAGGAGTTGTTGTAGGACAAGATCGTGAAAGTCATCAAAAAGATCTTTTTGAAGCAATTGAGAAAGGCGATTTCCCGAAGTGGAATCTCTGTGTACAAATCATGCCTGAAAAAGAAGCTGAGAAGTATCGCTTCCATCCTTTTGACCTCACCAAAGTTTGGTCAAAGAAAGACTACCCTCTTATACCAGTAGGAGTAATGGAGCTTAATAGAAATCCTGAAAACTATTTTGCTGAAGTTGAGCAAGCGGCCTTTAATCCAGCTTCCGTTGTTCCAGGTATTGGTTACTCTCCTGATAAAATGCTTCAAGGAAGACTTTTTGCTTATGGAGATGCTCAACGGTATAGACTTGGGGTAAACCATCATCAAATCCCTGTGAATGCTCCTCGCTGTCCAGTGAATAGTTTTCACCGTGATGGCTCAATGAGAGTTGATGGTAACTATGGCGCAACAAAACACTATGAACCAAATAGCCTTGGACTTTGGCAAGATCAACCAAATTTCAAAGAGCCACCTTTAAAGCTTAAAGGCGATGCTTATCAATGGGATTTCAGAGAAGATGATGAGGATTACTTCACTCAGCCTGGTGACCTTTTCCGTTTAATGACTCCGGAAAAACAAGCTGTACTTATCGAGAACACAGCAAACAATATGAGTAGTGTTTCTAAAGATATCAAAATTAGACATATTAAAAATTGTCTTAAAGCTGATAAGAATTACGGTGAAGGGCTTGCTAAGGCCATGAATATTTCAATGAGCGAAATTAATTAATCTAATCGAAGGGGAGATTTATCTCCCCTTCTTTCTTGTTAGAGCAATCTTTAAACCCAACTTTAAAAAATTAAAATAGTTCCTGGCCTGTGACTTACTTTTAAGTTTAGAAGTACTCTTCGTAATCAGGAAATTCATAACTTCTTTTCGACCAAAAGTTTTCGCCCAATCAAAAGCACTCATACCTGCATCGTTAACACGATCAATCTCTGCTCCATAAGAGATAAGGAGATCAATCATTTTGATATTACCTTTGAAACAGGCACCCATTAGAATGGTGTTGCCTACGAGATCAGAAGAATTAGGATCCGCTCCTCCTCGAAGAAGAGCTTCGGCGAAAATATCTTGTCCATTATAAACAGCAAGCATCAAGGCCGAATAACCTTTGTGATTCTTTTGATTAAGATCAAGGTCTGGACTACTCCGTAAAAGTTCAGCTAATTCTGCCAGATCCCCTGCTCTAGCGAAGTCAAAGATGGAAGGACTTTCAAATGTTTTTTTATAATCTTCCCATTTTCTCATGACTCCTCCACTGAAAGCTTTCACTTACTTAAACAACCTTAATCAAAACTAATGTATAGGTTTTAGACACTAGATAGATTGTACCCAGATTTCCTTCTTCTTTCCCAAAAAACCTAACAACCTGTTAAATTCTCCAAAAGCAATTATTAAATAACAGGTTAACTCTATGAAAAAAACTCTTATTATTTTGACTCTCATGACACTATCCCTTCAGTCTTTTGCTAGAACTGGACAGAAGGCCATCTACGGGCAATTTGATAATGAGTTTATTACCAACAATTCCCCTACAAACTTAAAACACATGGCCACAGGGATATCCTTAATTGTTCCTAAGAAAAACATTAAACGTTACAGCAAAAATACCAAAGTGATCAATGCGAGAGAATTATCTCGAGTGGGAAATATTTGTCGGAGTGAAAGATTTTCTGACAATTTAGCATCTCCTGGAGGCTGTACTGGTTTTCTCGTTGCTCCCAACCTAGTGGCGACTGCTGGTCATTGCATTAAAGACAAGAATGATTGTAAAAGAATGAATATGGTTTTCGGTGTTACAGTTGCTAAAGAAATAGAATCAGGATTTCAGATTGCAAACAACAATATTTATAGCTGTAAAAAAATCATTAAAACAACTAGTACTAATGAACTTGATTTTGCCCTTATTCAACTTGATCGAGATGTGCAGGCAAGACATATTTTTGAATTAGGTGATGATGCTGAACTGACGACGAAATCTTCTGTATATATGATGGGTCATCCAATGGGTCTTGGTGTCACCTATACAGAACCAGGCCCTGTTGTATCCACTATCTCCAACTCTTTATTTAGAGCACGAATTGATTCGTTTGGTGGTAACTCAGGTTCACCAGTTATTGATGAGGAAAGTAATAAAGTCGTTGGGATTTTGAAAGGTGGACAAGATGATTTCATAAAAGAAGATGGTCGCTGTACACGCTTTGCAAGGTATAACTCAGGGAGTGAAGTGGTTTCAAGAATTAATCTTATTCGTTCTTCACACTTAATGGTGTTTTCACTGCGTTAATTCAATAAGACAGGCAT
>CAYWMU010000292.1:0-3127 GCA_964459395.1 uncultured Bacteriovorax sp. | reverse complement strand
ATCTGCAATATTTTCACGTGACGGGAGGGAATATCTCATTCCGTCATGCCCCATGGCAATGCCGTCACAGATACCGATAGTATTAAATTCGAACGGTGTCCCGCCCCCGGCTGTGATACCCTCCCGTACCCGTTCGCCTAATATCCGGAGATGGGTATGACCAGGAACGATAGTATTCCAGGAGTTTGCTATCCCGATGAACGGCTGGTTCATTTCACTCTCATCAACTCCAAGAGACCGGATAAGGGCACGGTTCGCTGCCCGGGCATACCCGGTTTTGACCTCATCACTCCGCATAATACTCATGAACAGATAGGTGTGATCACAAGATAAAGGAAAGGATGGTGGTGCATGGATCTTTATATTGTGCACCACTACACTGCTGATCTCTGGATCACATGGTGCATATTATAAGATAATCTATATTCTGCATGTTTTTTACCTGCACACAATGTGGTCAATGCTGCATGAATAACTGTATCACCGTGATTCAAGCCATGGGGCTATATCAGCAGTGTTGAGAATCTTTATTCCGATATTTTTCATATCCAGCACATTTGCTTCATGGATGTCCTTTGTCTGTGCCCCGGTGGCATCATCGACAAGGATCGTTTCATAATTATATGCCATCGCATCAAACACCGTGGTCCGGATGCAGTTCGGTGTCTGTATTCCTCCGACAACAACCGTATTCACTCCAAGGGTCCGGAGCATCAGGTCAAGTCTTGTCCCGATGAATGCACTCATCCGTATTTTCTCGAGCAGGTATTCTCCGGGTGCTGGTGTGAGTTCATCGATAACTGCAGCACCGTGTGTACCTCTGACTGCAAATGGAATAGAATTAAATTTTTCAGCCCTGAACCATTCAACATCTGAACCATCCGGTTCATGCACCCTGACGATATGTATAATTGGAAGTTGTTTTTTCCGGAACAAAGAGAGCAATTGAACAAGAGGGTTGATAATTGCCTGTGCCCCGGCTACCGGGTTTACTGCATGAGATGAGGCAAAATCATTCTGCATATCGATGATGAGGAGTGCAGGTTTTCGTGTCATATATACGAATAGCACTATTATTTAATCATGTTTGCGACAGGGTCACTCATAATACGATTGATAAAGATACTCCTTTAGATGAACTGGAACAAAAAAATCAGATCTCATTTATTAAGTTTCAGAAATTTCTTAATAACTAAATAGATTTGATTTAAATATTTCCAATTTCAAAATATTACATCTCAATTACTAATCTGGTGAATCATATGGGGAAAAAATATGGTAGAACGAGTCATCCTTACAAATAAGCCACTTGTTGAGGCAATATTTGAAATAAAGTGGAAATTAAAAGAAACAAACCCACATATCTTCATTGATGAAAATTTCAATTTACTGACTGGAATCCTGTATGATAAGATATCTAACGAATATCCATATCCAGTTAATCTGGTTCCTGATTTTATTCCATTAGAATCTTCACCTTATGCAATCAGGACACAGTTCAGAAAGAAAAAAGAACAATGGCCCCTTATCCAGATTGGACCTGGTATTCTCACAGTCAACGATACAGAATCATATGTCTGGGAAGATTTTCAAGAGAGAATTATTTATATCCTAAAATGCTTATTCGAGTCATTTTCAAAGTTATCTAAGGAAATAGAGATTAAAAGTCTGATTTTGCGATATATTGACGCATTTGACTTTGATTACAATTCTTCAGATGTCTATGAATTTTTACAGGAACAATTAAAACTTCAGATTAACCTTACTTCTAAACTATTTGCTCCTAATTTAATCGATTCGCACCCTGATGGTTTGAATATTGATCTTATTTATAAATCTAAAAATCCTCCTGGAAAAGTGACCCTTAAATTTTCAACAGGTCATCGAAAAAACCTTCAGGGCCAGATGAAACCTGCAGTGATCTGGAATACGGTTTTTCAATCAGAAGAAAACATGACAGACTTAAAAAAAGAGGAAATAATTGAGTGGGTAAATGGTGCACATACCGTAACAGATCATATTTTTTTCACAATCATTGAAGGGGAACTTCTTGAAAAGTTTAGATAACAATGATACTCATTCAACATCAGGGTAATGTAGACTGGCCAGTGTGCTCAAGAAGGGATCTCACCACTCAGAAATGCCTGTTATTCCCTAAAACGAGCACTATCTTATCTCCAGAAAGCAACAATCAAATATATCAGCCATTTATATGGCATAAGTCAGAAAGCAATCAGACCGTATTTATTCAACATATATCTATAGGGAATCAGACAACTGTCTCTCATGTCCAAAAAACAACAGATATCAGAGAAAGGGTTGAAAAAATCATTGACACAGTAATTATTGAAAAAACTCTTTCTTCATCAATCGATAAAATTTTATTGAAAACTTGTCTGATTCAAAAAATTAATACAATAGGATTTGAAAAATTCAAGCAATTGTCAGATAATATCATAAAAAACCGAATAGAGAAAGTAGTGGCTATTGAGTTATTAAAAAACCTCTTTTCTGATATCAAAGAAGAAGAGTTTGATTTGATTAAAACTCATGCAAAGAGTGAGGGATTCTTTCGATGAGGTATCTGATAGATTCAAATACCTTTATAGATCTTCTCAAACCGCGAAATCAAAATACGGATAAAATTACTGAATCTCTCTTATTAGGTGACGAATTAGTTATTTTCTGTCTTGTTGAGTATGAAGTAAAACGGGGGTACTATCTCGCATACTATTCAAAACAATCAAATGAGGTGCAAAAAACTCATGAACAAATACGAATTCATCAGTTTGATGAATTAATCAAACAGTTTGAACATATTTCAGAAATCAAGCCAGAGATCATTCAAGAAGCTGCATCTGTCTATGGTCAGGTTAAGGCAAAAGGGAAGAACTTTCCTGATATTGATATTCTTATTTTGGTTATTGGGAAGAATCATAGATGCACAATTGTATCATCAGACGATCACCTAAAATTCCTCACAAAAATGTATAATGTTCCTTTTGAAAAATGGACACAATAATTACATGGTAATGGCTTTCGAAATCCGGTGAAAATGCAGTTCGTCCTCAATTTCAAAACATCGTGGAACAGCAATATCTTCATGATTAATTCTTCCGATATTTCA
>CAYWMU010000291.1:0-3147 GCA_964459395.1 uncultured Bacteriovorax sp. | reverse complement strand
CTCTTATACTTTGAGTTGGCCGTAGGGGCAAAAACTTCCGACCAATTAAGTTAGTCGTCTTTTAAGCTAGAAAGAATAAAATTCCTTGAAGGCACATCTTGAGTGCTATCGTTGATGAGAATTTCTAGAAGATAGCCATTAAAATTCTCAGGGATCTCGCGAAAAAGTCGACGAGCATATTTCATTCCCCATTCAACGAAAAAAAACTGCTTACCTTCAAGGTAAATACTCAACTCGAGTGGAATAATGTCCTCAGATTTTTCTAAGCGATAAAAGTCCGCATGAAGTAAGTTTCTCGTTTCCGAAAGGATAGAATAAGTCGGACTAAGAGTGTCTTCGTTTTCTAAGAAGTGTTGGGTAAAAGTGGTTTTTCCCGCTCCCACATCTCCTTCCAGAATAATCATGGCAGGAGTCTTAATTAATTCTTTTAGTTCATAAACAATGTAGGACAAGTCGGTTTTATATACTTTTTTCCATTCTCGGATAACTTTAGTTTCCATACTAATCTCTAATAACCTTATTTAACTCTTTAATAGTTTCTGGAAATACATCAATGAGGCTCATTGCCGTCATTGGACGCACTTCAAATTTTTCGCAAGCAATCTCACCGGCCCATGTATGAAGCATCACTCCTAGAATGATGGTGCGATTGAGAGCTTCGTAAATATTATAAAGATTATCACGTTTTTTGATATTGGCCTCTTGACCAATAAGCCCTGCTAGAACACCCGCTAACACATCACCTACACCGCCCGTTGCCATCCCTTCGTTAGGTGAAAAATTAAAATAGGTCTGACCATTAGGGAAACCAAGAAATGTACATGGCCCTTTAAGAAGCACAGAGCAATTAATATGGTCAATCACTTCTTTTAAATGGTGATAAGGGGCCTTAAGAATTTCTTCGTATTCTACTCCGCTAAAGCGAGCTAGCTCTCCCATATGGGGAGTAAGAATAGTTGGTGCATTACGAACCTTGAAAACTTCTGCATCTTCTTTAAGAGAGAGAACATTTATAGCATCGGCGTCGAGAACTACCGGACCTGAGAAATTGTTCAAAATCTCAAGTACTAAAAGTCTTGCTCTATTTGATCGACCAAGTCCTGGTCCAATGAGGATTGAATCATATTTATCAAGCCCCTTAAGAAGTTTAGGCCATTTGCTCTGGTCGTTTGGAACATAGCCAGTCATTACTTCAGGAATAAGACGAGAGATCATTTCCTGATACTGCGGCTCCCAAGTAACGGCCGTCACTAATCCTGCCCCAATCTTTAAAGCAGCAGAAGAACTCATCACCAGGGCGCCGGTGAGGCCGTGAGAACCACCGATAACGAGAGTGTGACCAAAAACTTTTTTATCAGCAAATTTATTGCTCTGACGAGGAAGCTCACTGACGACGTCAATGTCGAGAAGAAATTTATCTCCCCCTTCCATTGATAGGTGCGGAGGAAGGCCCGCTGGAATAACAATCACCTCACCAACTTGCTGTGGTCCATCACCTTGGTAATAGCCAAGTTTAGGAAAGCCTACTGCTAAAGTTAGATCTGCTTTAATTGCATTTCCCTGAATGAGCCCTGAATCCCCCGATACACCGGTAGGAATATCTAGAGAAACCGTAAAACTTTTGTAATCGTTAATGAAATTAATAACGTCATACAAGAAATTGGAAAGAGGAAGACGAACCCCTGTGCCAAAAATAGCATCAACAATTATTTTGGGAGTTCCTGATTGTTGAAAATAAGCTTCAAGAGAAGCGAGATCATCAATGAATGAAACTCTTACTCCAAAGGCTTTGGCCGTTGTTAGTTGTTCTTTGCACTCTTGAGAAAGTTGCCCTTCTTCAAACAGAACAAAAGCGTGAGACTCAACTCCCATGCTGGCAAGATGACGAGCAATCGCCAGACCAACTCCCCCATTATTACCCTTACCAATGAGAAAAAGTAGTTCGGCTTCTACCAAAGCGTCTTCGAGTTTTTCCACAACCGTGCGTGCACCAATAAGAGCAATGTTTTCGATAATGAGTTTTTCTGAAAAAGAAAACTGCTTTTGCGCTGCTAGCTCAACTTCTTTCATCTCGGCTTGAGTTACAATTCTCATAATTATCCTTTAAGAGGGTACTTATCCATAAGTTCTTTCATCTGTTTGACCACTTCTGAAATCCCAATAAAAACTGATTCGGAAACAATCCAATGACCAATATTATATTCTTCAAATAGACCTTGCTCAAGTAGAGGCAATACTGAATCAAAGGTTAGACCATGTCCTGCATGAAAACCTCGACCGGATGATTTAAAGACATCGAAAGACTTTTTATACATCTCTAAGTGAGAAGAAATATCTTTTGCTGCGAGAAAATCAATTGCATATTGACCAGTATGGATCTCAACAGCATCGCAATCTACTGTTAAGCATTGTTCCATTACTTCCGGTGTTCCCTCGACAAAAAGAGAGATTTTTGTTGAAGGAAGATGTTTTTTTATATCCTGACAAAAAAGACGGACCCGCTCAATTTGTGAAGGGCCGACATCAAGTCCTCCCTCTGTCGTTCGCTCCTCTCTCTTTTCTGGAACAAGACAAATCCAGTCAGGCTTCTCCCCTATAGCGATCTCTAGCATTTCCGAAGTCATGCCCATCTCAAGATTTAATAATTTTTTATGGTGTCGACAGATTTCATGGACAGCTGGAAGATCGTGATCTTGAATATGACGACGATCTTCTCTTAGATGGATTGTTATTTGTTCTGCTCCAGCAGTTAAACACAGCTCTGCGGCCCTAGAAACTTGTGGATAACCTTCATTTCTTTGCTGTCTAAGAGTTGCTACGTGATCAATGTTTACACCTAAACGAGGATATTTCATAATTTAGCCTAATGTTTTAAATACAACTTCTGAAACTTCTTGGCAGATAGAGTTCACTAAAACTTCATCTTCACCTTCGACCATGACTCTTGCTAGGGGTTCGGTACCGGAATATCTTAAAAGTACTCGACCAGATCCCTTGAGCTTTTTCTCTGCTTCTTCAAGTGACTTTTGAATGACCTCGACTTCTTCAAAAGGAATGCGAGTGGCCACACGAATATTTTTCATCACCTGAGGATAAAGAGAGATTTCGGCAGCTAACTCTGTGAGGTCTTTCCCATAAAACCTCATA
>CAYWMU010000290.1:0-3167 GCA_964459395.1 uncultured Bacteriovorax sp. | reverse complement strand
ATGCCTGTCTTATTGAATTAACGCAGTGAAAACACCATTAAGTGTGAAGAACGAACCATCCTCGAGATGGTTTTTTTTTGCCCTTTTTCCTGACAATTTCCCATCTCTCTAGATTAAGAATAAATAAAATTCCATTTCCCATCAAAGTCTCTAACCTTTTTACGTCACGAAGGGGTGCTTATGATGAGAAGTGTTAGTACTTTATCTCTAATCTTACTTGCAGCTGGTTTGATTCTTTTTTTCTTCGGCATCCAGGGAATAAGAAATATTGTGGTTAGAGGAGATCTAGAAATTCAAAAAGAAGAAGAAGCTCCCTTAACCCTCCAGTACTCCTTAGTAGAAGCGAGTTCTTTGGGAAATATCGAAAGAGTTAAACGGCTTATTGAGAATAAAAGAATAGATCCTAATATTGTTGATCCCCTTGGACGGAGTCCTCTAAGGGCCGCTCTTGAATCTGGCCATGTTAAGATTGCTGAGTATCTCTTAAATAATGGTGCGGCCATTAATGATATAGATTTAGAAGGAAACAGTGCTCTCATGATTGCCGCCCGCTTTGGTAAAATTGAGCCTTTCCAGTTATTAATTGAAAAAGGGGCCAATATTAACCATCGTTCTCACTTGGGTAGAACCCCTCTTTATGAAGCGGCCTTAAGTGGTAATTATGGAATGGTCGAAAAGCTTATAAAAGCCGGGGCCAATACAATTGTGGCGGATATTTTTGGAAACACCATAATCCACGCAGCAGTTCTTAGTGAAAATATTCCGGTTTTAAGATCAGTAATAGCCACAAATGTGAATATCGATTCCCAGAATGAGTCAGGGATAACTCCGCTAGGGCTCGCCGCCTATAATCAACTTCTTCCTCAAGTAAAAATTCTTTTAAAAAATGAAGCAACAATTTCTATTAAAGATATTGAGGGAGAGAATGTGCTGACGTTAGCTGTACGTGCAGATGAGATGAGAGAAAATCGTCAGCATCAAAAAGCGCGACAGATAGAGAGTTTAGGAGAGAATAAGATTGCGGAAAAAGTGAAAGAAATTACTCTTCAAGATCTTCGAAAGACTGAAGAAGTAGTGAATGCACTTCTTGCCGGAGACAGCAGTGATGAAATTTTAGTTAACTCTGTAGATAAAGAACTTCGTACTCCATTGATGTATGCAGCGATGAATGGAAATTTTCTCGTTGTTGAAAGACTTATTCGTGCCGGTGCTGATTTAAATCATCAAGACTCAAATGGAATGACGGCTATCCATTTGGCCACTCAGGCAGGGTACAGTGTCATTGTTGAAGACTTACTCCAAGCTGGAGCGAATGTGGAGCTGAGAAATAAACAAGGGCGAACTCCTATTCAATTGGCCCATGATCTTGGTTATAGAAAAGTTGAAGAGACTCTTACTCGGCAAGCTCAAGAAGAGTCGAGAGAGTAGTTACTCATCCTCAACAATTAATCTCGCTCCTCGTCTGAAAGTCAGATAAGTCCAGGCCCATTGATAGAGGACAAACAATCTATTCTTAAAACCGATTAGGTAATAGATATGGACTACGAGCCAGATTATCCATGCCACAAAACCTGTAATTTCTAATCCTTTAAACATGGCCACGGCCCTTGAACGCCCGATAGTGGCCATTTGTCCTTTATCGACAAACTTAAAAGCTCCTGGTGAGCGGTGATTTAAGGATAGGTGTTTGATGAGTTTAGCAACATAGCGTCCTTGCTGCATGGCCACAGGTGCAAGTCCAGGAAGAGGTTTACTTTCTGCTCCCCATGGGTAGTGGGCCTGATCCCCAATGACAAAGATGTGAGGATGTCCTGGAAGACTTAAGTCTCTATTTACCATCACTCTTCCTTGTCGATCAAGGTCAGTAGAGAGAGTCTTGTTAAGAGGATTAGCGGCGACTCCAGCGGCCCAGAGGATGGTGCTAGCTTCGATGAAAGAATCACCTGCAAGCATACCCTTATCTGTTATTTCAGAAACCTTACAATTAACTCTTATTTCAACTCCAAGTTCTTCAAGTTGTTTTTTTGCATCCTCTCTTAGCTTTTGAGTAAAAGAAGGAAGAATTGTAGGTCCAGCTTCAATCAAAATGATTTTTGCTTGTTCTGGCTGAATATGATCAAACTCTTTGGTGAGACTGAAGCGAGTAATTTCTCCAAGTGTTCCTGCGAGTTCTACTCCCGTAGGGCCACCTCCTACTACGAGAAAGGTAAGGTAGAAATTTTGTTCTGTTATATCAGTGGCCCTTTCTGCTTTTTCGAAGGCCAGAAAAACACGCTTCCTAATTTCAGTGGCCTGAGCGATCGTCTTAAGACCGGGGGCAAAGGGCTCCCATTGTGGAGAGTTGAAGTAAGTATAAGTGGATCCACAGGCTAGAATAAGGTAATCGAAATCGATTTTGTTTGTCTGGGTTTTGATCCACTTTTCTGATTTATTAATTTCAATGACTTCTCCTAAAAGGATTTCAATTGAATCATATTTTGAAAGGAGAGATCTTAAGGGATAAGCAATCTCTGCTGGAGAAAGTCCTGCCATGGCCACTTGATAAAGAAGGGGCTGAAAAAGGTGGTAGTTTTTCTTATCAATGAGAGTGACTTTTACCTGTCCCGTTTGGGCAAGACTTTTGGCAGCAGCAAGCCCCCCAAATCCCCCTCCTACAACGACAATATGTGGAATTTTCATAGGGTTAACCTAACACTAAACAGGTAGAAAAGCATGGGGAGGGGGGTCTTATATTTTCTAAAATTAAGACGATAAGGTTAGGGTGAAAAAACTTATCAGCTTATTAACTTTCATCTTCTTTCTTCCTCTTCAGGCAAGTGACTTATTTGAAACGGCCGATATGAATGTGGCCCTCAAAAAGATAGACGAGGCCATGGTCGCCCAAAGAAATCAAACACCCAATGAGCGTGCTGAGTTTTATTATGAAACAACGATCGATAGAAATAGTTGTGCTCATTGTCCAGAGTATTTAAAACTTGTAAAAGAAGTTAATAGTATTGTGGAAAAAATTCCTCCTTCTAATGATATAGCTACTACTAACCAACAAGTTATTCAGATAGATCGTTTGAAGTTTTTATATTACGAATCTGTTTCGGCAATGAATGGTAACGAGACATGTTCTATTTTAGATGCTATGGATCCCACTCTCGTTAATGGAGTGGATCGGG
>CAYWMU010000289.1:0-3203 GCA_964459395.1 uncultured Bacteriovorax sp. | reverse complement strand
ATGATATAGAGTTAGGAAATTATTTTAGCCCCCTATTAACAACCGTTCATCAACCCCGTGAAGAAATCTCCTCTTTAGCAATTGAAAGACTGGTTCAATTAATAGAGTCCAAATCTAGAAAAAATAACAAAGAAATTGTTGTAAAACCATCATTGGTGATTAGAGAAAGCTGCGGAGCCAATTTGAACCTGCCAAAATAAGATTATTTTAGCAGGTTCACTACAATAATCTTAATCAAAAGTAATCATTACTTTCCGTGCGTTAACTTTATCGTTAACTGCCACATCAAAAGCTTCAAAAATTTGATCAAACTTGAAGTAATGAGTATTTAATGCCTCAAAGTCGAATTGATCTTTGATTCTCGATAGAAATTTTATAGTTCTTGGTAGAAAATTTTTTGTTCCTCCAGAGCCCACAATCCTTAAATTGCTCCAAATTACTTTTCCTAATTCTGCTGGTACTTTTCTTCCAATTGAGTGGCCGACAAAGCCGACTCTACAAGAATGTCCGGCAATATCGAAGACTGAGGCTATCCCAGCGTCGTTTCCACTGCATTCAACAACGACAGTGGCACCGTGTCCACCTGTGAGTTCTTTAATCTGCTCTACTAAATCGCCTTTTGTGGGGTCAACAGCAAAGTCTGCTCCGTATTTTAGTGCTGTCTTTCTTCTACTCTCAAGAGGGTCAATAATTATTACTCTAGCATTGGATGCTTTGGCAGTCATAAGGGCCGAAAGGCCAATAGGACCAGCACCAATGACTACAACATCATCACTTGCATCACAATGTCCACCATTACCCCAAATACCCCAATAACCTACAGAAAAATTTTCTACCCAAGCTCCCATTGTATAAGGCCAATCACTTGGAAAGGGGTGTGTATACTGCTCTTCAAGAATCATTAATTCACCCATTGCTCCAGGGGAGTCCGGCCGGAATCCAAGTTCTCTCATGTTTAAACAGGCAGAAGGCATTAGCCCATTCTTACAGTTAATGCACTTGCCACAGGCCATAACGCAGTCTCCGGTTACCCTATCACCAACTTTGACACTTGTAACATCACTGCCAATTTCAATTACTTCACCCGACCACTCGTGTCCTGGGGTATATGGGGCGATGTCGTAACGCCCTTCTGAAGATTTCCCTTCAAAGCATTCAACATCTGATCCACAAATACCAACAGCTCTAATTTTAATTAGGACTTGATCACCTCTTATTTTGGGTAGCTCTACCTCTTCTACCCTTAAATCGTGAGGTCCATGTAAAAATGCGATTTTTGCTTTCATGGCATTCCTCCTATCATCATTCAAAAATACTTCTATAATTACAAAAGGGTAATACTTACTACCCTCTTGTTACTTTTTTAATGGTTTCAATTGCCTTTTTTGCACTAGTACTGCTATCAGGTAAGGGCAAAACCTCAACTCCTAAATACTGAAGAGACTGGTAGTTATCTAGTTTGTCTAAAACCTCAGCAAAGTCTACATGCCCCATTCCTGGAGCCAACCGATTACTGTCGGCGCAATGTATTGCTCCTAGGAATTTGTTAGAATCATCTAAAGCTTTTTTGATTGATATTTCCTCAATATTCATATGGAAAGTATCTCCTAAAACTTTTAGATATCGAGAATTATATTTTGATGCAAACTCAACAGCAGATCCTAAAGTTAGCATTATATTCGTTTCATACCTGTTGATAGCCTCCAATAATAATATTACCTTTTTCTTTTCTGCATACATTAGGCATTTCTCGATAGCTTTTGTACCACCTGCAATCTGGCTATCAATACTACTTTCTGTAAGCTTTCCCTTTATTCCTCCTAAAATTACTGTTAATCCCCCAAAGTCCTCCACTAAGTCAATGAAGCTACATAATCTCTCAACAGTTTTATTTCGAACTTCAAGGTCTTTATCAAACAGAGAAAATCCATCTTCAATATAACTTTGCCCCGTCGCAACACTGATTAGTCTGAGATGTGATTTATCAAGTTGATTTCTCAATTCTTCTTTTTTGAAGTCATTAATCGTTCTCAAACTAAGCTCAATACCATCATACCCAAACTCCCCCAGCTCCCGGATTGCTTTTTCTAACTCACCGGGATAAAGCAGGGGACCAAATTTTGTTTTATTTGGAGTTACACTCGCAATAATTGGTACATTGTTCATAATCAATTAAGTTGGATATCCAAGGGTATAGATATGCTTTCCTCCGTTAAGTGGCCCTTTTAAAACATCCTCAATCTCTTTTTTATCCCTCATTGTCATATATTCAATTGGCGGTAATTTTCCTACAGGATACATTTTTAAAATATCTGTGATTAATTTTTCTAAATAATCAAGTATTGCGTAAACTCCTGGTCGGGCTTTTTCTGGATCTGCCAATGTGGCATCACCAACAACACCTTCTGGAGTAGATACAACTTCGATAGCACTTGCACCGACTTGGCACCAAAAATCTATCGGGGATTCTTCTTTATAAGCACTGCCACTCTTGTTAATATGCCCCTTTGGGAAAATACTTACAGGAGTTGTTTTTTCAGCGTATCTTTGATCAATCATCTCAGGAAAGAGAGCCATAGAAAAGCTAGTTTCAGCCTCATCAGCATGGATAAACGGTGTCTCAAATGGGCCTCCATGCGCCTTATCTCTAATATGCTCAGGTATAACAAACCACCAGTTAACATTTATCAAAATTGCAGGTACCTGATACCTTTTTGCAAACTGATGAATTGCAACAGGAATAACATAATCTTGGCCATGGCCATTGAGAAGGATTATTTTTCTGAAACCTGTATTCCAAAACCCAGCTATAACAGCCCTAATATAAGCTGCCAAATCTTCTTCCGGAATAACAACAGTACCTGGCATTCCTAAATGGTGGAAAGGATGTGATCCATACCAAATAGGTTCTGCGATTGTACAACCTGTTTTTTGTGCTACTGCTTCAGCAAGTCTGGTTACTAAAAATGTATCTTCCCCATAACAGGCATTCTTACCATGATTTTCAGTACTCCCAATTGGCAATATTAAAACATCATTTTCTTTAAGTCTTTGTTCAACTTCATGACCATTCATTGTCTGAAAGTATAAACCTGTCGGCCGCTCCATGTGTCCACCTGCTGGTGGAATTTGCCATTTACTCATCTTTTGCCTCCATATATTTTGTCATATTACCTTATTATAAGACATTGCACTTCCAAAAA
>CAYWMU010000288.1:0-3211 GCA_964459395.1 uncultured Bacteriovorax sp. | reverse complement strand
TCAATCGAAGGTCTATAAGCTAAATTCTTTGCCAAAAATTGTCAAACACTTTTTTTCAGTATTTTAAAAAAAATTATGAAAGCTTATATCAATAAACTTAATTTTCCTTGCGCAAGTTATTAGACAAAAAAAGCCCCTTCTATTAGATTCGCTCCTATGAAAAACATCACTGCAAAGAAAAAAGTTTCCTTTCACACTCTAGGCTGTCGTCTCAATTTCTCAGAGACGGGCTCAATTGCCCAAGGTTTTGCCGACCGAGGTTATGAGGTTGTGGAGTTTGGAAATGAAGCAGACGTGGTTTTCTTAAATACTTGTACCGTTACAGATGGGGCAGACTCCACTTGTCGTAATCTTATTCGTAAAGCTCAGTCGAGTTCACCGGAAGCTAAAATCGTGGTGGCCGGTTGCTATGCTCAAATGGAGGCTGAAAAGATTAAAAAGATGCAGGGAGTAGATCTCATCCTTGGAACCAGTGAGAAGTATAAAGTTTTTGATTATCTTGATTCGGAAGAAGAACTCGTTGTTCATATTGATAAGTCGGCAGATTTTTATGGAGCTGCAACGACTAAAGCCGATTCTCATACTCGGGCCTTTCTAAAAATTCAGGATGGATGTAATTACGTTTGTTCATTTTGTATTATACCTTTTGCTCGTGGAAGAAGTCGTGCCATTTCAGTTAGTGATGCTCTGACTGAGGCCAAACGTTTGGCAGGGCAGGGCTTTAAAGAAATTATTTTAACAGGTGTGAATATCGGTGAGTATGAAGCGACGAGTGGTGAGAAACTTGTCGATCTCGTTAAGTCGATTGTTGATTTAAAAGAAATTAAACGACTTCGTTTGGGATCTGTTGAGCCTAATACGATGACTGAAGAACTTGTTCGTACTCTTAAAGAATCTGGTAAGTACCAAGATCACTTTCATATTCCTCTTCAAAGTGCATCGAATGACATTCTAAAATCGATGCGTAGAAAATATAACATTGAACAGTACAAAGAAATTCAAGCGATGGTTCAAAGTCATTTTCCCCATGCTGCTTTCGGAGCAGATGTTATAGTAGGTTATCCAGGTGAGAGTGAAGAGCAGTTTCTTGAGACTTTTAATTTCCTAAGGAATTCTCCTATTACTCACTTTCACGTTTTCCCTTATTCAAAAAGAAAAGGAACGACAGCAGCGAAGCTTGAAGATCAAATTCAAGTGGGAGTAAAAAAAGATCGAGTCAAAACCCTCATGATGCTTGGGAATGCGAAGCTTGATGATTTTTCCCAAAACGCTGTTGGGCAGACTTCAGAAATTCTTTTTGAAACAAATCAAGATGGTTACTGGGAAGGTTACACTTCTCATTACCTGAGAGTAAGAGTGAAGAGCGAAGAAAATTTAAAGAATGAAATCAGAAAAGTAGAGCTATCCTCATTTACAGGAGGAAAGCTCTACGGAAATCTTTGTTAGAAATAATTTTTTCTGAACTTGATTTGATTTCTATCAGGGCCAAAGGCCATGATCCCCACAGGGATGCCCAGATTCATTTCTAGGAAATTCAAATAATCATCAAATTCTTTCGATGTGTTTCCTGAGAAGTCATCGTTAAAAGGTTGAAAGTCTTTATAGAGAGGTTTTACCTGATAAAGATTGATTCCAGGATAGGCGCAATCAATTTGCTTTCCATTAACTTCGTACGCATAACATACTTTTAGTTCACTCAAGTTTGAGAGGATATCAAGTTTTGTAAGAGCAATGGAGGTTAATTTAGAACATTTGATAGCATATTTTAGAAGAGGTAAATCAATCCAACCACAACGACGTTTTCTTCCGGTGGTTGCACCAATTTCATTACCCTTAACCTGAATTGTTGCTCCTACTTCGTCGAAAAGCTCTGTTGGAAATGGACCTTCTCCAACTCGAGTCG
Source organism: uncultured Bacteriovorax sp. (assembly GCA_964459395.1). GTDB lineage: Bacteria > Bdellovibrionota > Bacteriovoracia > Bacteriovoracales > Bacteriovoracaceae > Peredibacter. Next base: position 1,308 of record CAYWMU010000288.1, on the reverse strand, counting down.
TATAGGCCTTGGCAACGCCAATGACATCATCAATTTGTCCTTGCGGAAGACCTGCTCCAGTGAGGATACCGGCGGCTGCCGTAGAAGAAGAAGTTACGTAAGGATAAGTTCCGTAATCAATATCCAGAAGAATTCCTTGGGCCCCTTCATAAAGAATTTTTTTTCCTTGCTGTTGAGCTTGATCAATTAGTGAGAAGGTATCGGTGACATAGTCTTTAAGTTGCTTGCCGTACTGATAAAGTCTTTCAACTTCTTCATCAATTGGAGGGATATCAATCTGATAAAGATGTTTAAAGAGAATGGCCTTCTCTGCAAAACCACTTGAAAGACGTCTGATGAGAGTATCTTTATCGAGAAGGTCTTTAACCTTAATACCTCGGCGACTTACCTTATCTTCGTATGCGGGACCAATCCCTTTACCAGTTGTTCCGATTTTCTCAGGGCCTTGGGCTTCGCGAGCAGCATCGAGAAGGCGATGATAGCTCGTAATAACTGTTGCAGATGAAGATACTTTTAAATTTTCAGGACTAACTTTGGTGACAGTATTAATTGATTTTAATTCATTAAAAAAATTCTCAGGCTCAAGAACAACTCCATGACCGATCACAGAGAGACAATGAGAATGAAGAATACCAGAAGGGATAACATGGAGAACTGTTTTTTGACCGTTAACCCAAATAGTGTGTCCAGCATTGTGACCACCTTGATAGCGAACAACGAGATCTGACTTTTCAGCTAAAAGATCTGTTAGTTTTCCTTTACCTTCATCTCCCCATTGGGCACCAATAATCGCAATTGATTTCATGAGTATCCTTTCTCTAGTTCGTAAGAGTCTTTATGATACCAAATTGGTGTTTAAATGAGAGCTTTTTTTATGGAAAGGAGAGGGAGGGCAAAGTCTCCCTCTCCCAGAAAGGCCTAATAACCCTGGGAGGAAGTTAGTTAGGCAATCGATCGTAATTCAACGCGGCTTTCTAGCGAGTCGAGGACATGTTGGAATTCACTCAGAGTAGGAAGATTTCCAAAGTGAGTGTTCTCATACATGTTCATCGAAACAAAGTCGTAGATTTCGATGGGTGTTGAGCTCTCAGAATCTTTCAAGAATGCTCTCCATAATGATTTCCCAAATTTTTTCATGCAATCAAAAATGTGAGAAATGAGCTCATCCTTACTTTTTACACCGACTCCAATGACTTGACCCCGTTCATCAATTTCCAGGTACCATACTCGGTAATCATTCTGACTCTTGGGGTGATTCTTTGTTTCTACTGCAATCGCAAGATACATAGTTCCCTCCTTGTCTCTCTC
>CAYWMU010000287.1:0-3214 GCA_964459395.1 uncultured Bacteriovorax sp. | reverse complement strand
AGGAGTCTTTGATCACTTCCGTCTTTATTATGGAAAGAAAGGAGTTAATCTAGCTGGTGCTCTTCCTGACTTATGTACAAGTCAGCAATCAGATCCTACTGGCCCAATTTATTGTAAAAGTATTGACTACCTATCAACCGCAACTCAAATTACTGGACTTGATCCTTACTCTACTTATGAAGCAATACTAGTGGTTTGTCAGACCACTGAATGTGGCCCAGGAGAAAGACTCCCAAGTGCTGTACGCGAAATCACGACAGATCCAGCTACAATCTTCAATGGTGTAAGTACAGTAGAAGCTTCAACTGGACTTGACGGCACCCAGACTTTAAAAATCACTTATGAAGATCCTAGTGTGATCGGTGGTTATTTTGATGGACTCATTCTTAAAATGAGAAGGACAGTTGATGGATCAGATGCTGAAGTTGAAGTAACTGAGTACACTCTTCCAGTCTACCATGCTCCTTATGATGCTCTTAATACCTCCGAAATTATCGTAGGAGGAATCAATTACTTAAGTGCAGAACCCTATTGTTTCAGACTTTACCCTTACAAGTGGGATGAAAATAACAATCTTAGAGAAATCGAAAATGATAACTGGAAATGTATTCTTCCAAAGATTGAACCACCAGATCCAACAAGCTTCCCTGGACTTGATTATGGTTCTAGCCAAAGAGAGTACGTTACCCTTGGTTGGACGCCTCCTCTAGCTGGCTATTACACTAACTACGTTATCTTCTGGAAGTCGGGAACGACGGCCTTTAACTGGGGAGAAGCTATTGCGGCCTTTGAAGGAGCTACCAATGCCTATAGTTATATGATGATCGATGGTGACGAAATTGAAACGCAACTCCAAGGTTTTGCCGACGGTTCTTACACTTTTGGAATTCTTACCTATCATCTCTATATGTCTGATGAGGGCCCAGTAGAAAAGTGGAGCGGAACAAATACTCGATTCCTCAAGTGTCACATTAATAATAGTACCAATGATACTGTTACCTGTAATTTCTAGGAGAGCTTACCCTTCAAGCTCTCCCAACCTTCTCTCATAATCATTATAAATATCATCATGCTTAGTTGTGAGTTCAACTAACTCATCCATAAAAAGATCTACATCTTTCTTCAAACTAAAAACTTTCTGAGCATGCTCTTGAATTTTTTTAGACTCACTCTTTTGAGCAAGCTCTATCATCTCATTTTCAAGGTTACCGATGCTCTCTTCATTCTTCATGATTTGAGTTTCTAATTGCTCAATCCTCTTTTTAAAAGGATTAAGCTCTCGTCCCCTCGCAACGATCATCTCTGAGCGAAGTCGCTTTATTTCCTGTCGATTAGGCTTGTCTTTAACTTTAACTTCTTTAACTTCTTCCTCTTCCCAACCGATTTTTTCTAAAAAGCCCTCATAAGACTCATTAATGAGTTCAGCCCCTCCCCTATGGAAGACTACAATCTTCTGGGCCACTCTTTTTAGCATCTCCTCGGAGTGAGTCACCATCACAACTGCTCCAGGATAAGTCTCAAGTTCAGTGATAAGAGCTTCCACGCTTTCTTGATCTAGGTGGTTGGTAGGCTCATCTAAAAAAAGAATATTCGTAGGTCTGACTAGGAGCTTTGCCAAGAGAACTCTTGCTCTCTCTCCTCCTGATAAAACTTTAATTTTTTTCTGAGCAAGCTCTCCTGAAAACATCATAATTCCACAAATGGAGCGAATTCTTTGGAGAGGTAATTCAGGTGCTGCACTAGCGACTTCTTCTTCAATGGTATTTTCTAAACTCAAGCGATTAACGTTTGTTTGTCCAAAGTGTCCTAGTAAAAGATTTACATTATATTGAACTTCGCCTTCACGAGGTTCAACTTCTTTGGCCAATACATTAAGAAGAGTTGTTTTACCTTTTCCATTTTTCCCAATGATACCAATTTTATCATTTCGACCAATAGAAATACTCAAATTACTGAAAAGGTTTTCTTCTGTATAACCAAACGATAAATCCTTAGCTTCAAGCAAAACTTTGCCAGGGCATTCTTTAAAGTTAAATTCAAAATCCAAGCTCGAAACCATCGCAAGAGCTTCCATCGAAGGCATTTTCTCAAGGAGCTTCAATCGTGCTTGGGCCTGAGATGCCTTTGTTGCCTTTGCTCTAAATCGATTTACAAAATCCTCTAACTCTTTTTTTCGTTTATCCTGATTGACTCGAGTCTTCTCATATAATTCTTCTTCACTGATGAGTTGATCTGTATATTTCTGAGTTCCTCCAGGAATCTTCAAAACTTTTCCTCTCCAGATTCCCATGGTATGAGTCGTCACACTGTCCATAAATAACCGATCATGGGTAATGAGGATTAACTCTCCTGGAAAACTTCGTAGGAATTGAGATAACCATCTCATAGAAACAATATCTAAGTAGTTTGTAGGCTCATCAAGTAGAAGGCAGTCTGGTTCAGAAAGAAGAACCTTCGCTAGATTCAGTCGAATTTGATAGCCACCAGAGAATGCACTCGGAGGTTTAGAGAAGTCTTCAGTTTTAAAACCAAGACCCATCAGCATTTTCTCTGCTTTATACTGTTCAAAATCCTGAGCATTCTTAACTGCAGACATAACTTCATCGAGAATATTATTTTTATGAAATTCTAAATGCTGTTTAAGGCTTCCAATTGAATAGTTTTTAGGAATAATGATCTCTCCCGAATCAGATGATTCTTCTCCTAAGATCATTTTGAAGAGTGTAGACTTACCACTTCCATTTCTCCCAACTAGACCTACTCTCTCTCCTCTGGAAAGGTTAAAACTTAAGTTAGAAAACAATTCTTGTGGCCCGTAACTTTTAGAAAGGTTTGTTGCTTGAATCATATTTAATCTTTACTTGCTTCAACTCTAAGAACTAATTGACAATTTTTTGAGAACTCAAATTTAGCAGGACTAATTCTTCCAGTTAAATCTTCAATCCTTTCTAACCTTTGAGAAACCGCTTCTTTACTCAGTACATTTTCGGAGTTCCAGTCGTATTTAGCAACAATACAGTTTACGTCCCCTTGAAGAGGATAGTAGTGAAAGAAAAACTCAGGGTTCTCATCAATATATTTTGAATAAAATTGCTGAATAATTCTTCTTCGATCTCCTGAAAAAACGTTCAAAAGATCATTAAGAAGAAGCGCCAATTCCGGATTCTCACCTATTATGTAAGGACGCCATTTCTCCATTTCAGAAAAAAGAATT
>CAYWMU010000286.1:0-3223 GCA_964459395.1 uncultured Bacteriovorax sp. | reverse complement strand
AAGTGAGTTTTGTTTTCGCTTCATTAATTGCTCCTTCAAGCTCAGTCTTCTTATCTGCTGGCATTTTATCACCTGCATCTTTCATTGCTTTTTCTGAAGCAAATACTAAGCTGTCTAAATTGTTTCTAGCATCAACCACTTCTCTGCGCTTATGGTCGGCATCGCGGTTCATCTCTGCATCCTTAACCATTCTTTGAATTTCTTCCTCTGTTAATCCAGAGCTAGAAGTGATTACGATGTTCTGAGACTTACCAGTTGCCTTATCAAGAGCTGAAACGTGTACGATACCGTTAGCATCAATATCAAAAGTCACTTCGATTTGAGGAACACCACGCGGAGCTGGTGTAATACCTGTCAGGTCAAAGCGACCAAGAGTTTTGTTATCGTTTGCGAAATCACGCTCACCTTGAAGAACGTGGATCGAAACTGCCGGCTGGTTATCTACCGCAGTAGAGAACACTTGAGATTTCTTAGTAGGAATTGTTGTGTTCTTTTCGATAATTTTTGTGAACACACCACCAAGAGTCTCAATACCAAGTGAAAGAGGAGTAACGTCAAGAAGAAGAACGTCTTTTACGTCTCCACCAAGAACACCACCCTGAATAGCTGCACCAGCTGCTACCACTTCATCTGGGTTAACACCTTTAGAAGGCTCTTTACCGAAAATTTCTTTTACCTTCGCTTGTACGATAGGCGTACGAGTCGCACCACCAACAAGGATCACGTCAGAAATTTCATTTAGAGAAAGACCTGAATCTTTAATCGCCGTCAAACAAGGTTGAGCTAGACGATCGATAAGATCACTAATAAGCGACTCAAACTTAGCACGAGTAAGATTCAAGTTTAAGTGCTTAGGACCTGTCGCATCCATTGTGATGAATGGAAGGTTAATATCAGTTTGAGTAACTGAAGAAAGTTCGTGTTTTGCTTTCTCTGCAGCTTCTTTTAAACGCTGTAACGCCATTGTATCTTGCTTAAGATCAATGCCTGATTCTTTCTTAAATTCTTCTGCAATCCAGTTAATGATTCGATAATCAAAGTCTTCACCACCAAGGAAAGTATCCCCGTGAGTTGACTTAACTTCGAACACACCATCTGAAGTAATTTCAAGAATAGAAACGTCGAATGTACCACCACCAAGGTCGAATACTGCAACGTTCTTATCTGTTTTAGAATCTAGACCGTAAGCAAGTGCTGCTGCTGTAGGCTCGTTGATGATACGCTTAACGTCAAGACCAGCGATACGACCAGCATCTTTGGTTGCTTGTCTTTGAGCATCGTTGAAGTAAGCAGGTACAGTAATAACTGCTTCTGTTACTGGCTGACCAAGATAATCTTCAGCAGCTTTTTTCATTTTCTCAAGCGTCTTAGCTGAAATCTCTTGCGGAGAATATTCTTTACCGTCAACTTTTACCCAAGCATCTCCGTTTTTATTAGCAAAGATTTCAAAAGGAGCAACTTCTTTAAAGTGAGCAACTTCCGCATCTGTGGCTTTACGGCCAATCAAGCGCTTAATACCAAAAAGTGTTTTTGTAGGGTTAGTAACAGCTTGTCTTTTAGCAACTTGTCCAACAAGCGTTTCACCATTGTTAGCAAATCCAATAATAGATGGAGTTGTATTGTGTCCTTCGGCGTTTGGAATAATTTTATAAGTTCCATTCTCCATTACAGATACACAAGAGTTTGTAGTCCCTAAGTCGATTCCGATAATTTTTCCCATATATTTCTCCTTAAACTAAATTATTGTTTATCACTTGCCACGACGACCTTAGCCGCTCTTAAAAGTCTTCCATTGAGAATGTAGCCTTTCTGAAATTCTTTAATGACTTCGTTAGGCTTTTTTCCTTCCATATACTCCTGGGCCATGGCCTCATGAAAGTTAGGATCAAAGTCTTTTCCTAGAGACTCAACTGGGGTTAAACCGTGCTTATCTAATTTATCCAAGAAAAGCTTATTTACCATATCAAGCCCGACCACTAAGTTTTTTACTTTTTCATCTTCATCAGGTCGAAGCATATCGATGGTTCTTTCGAAAGTATCAACCACTTCTAAAAGATCGGATAAAACCTTTTCATTACCATATTTAAGAGTATTTTCTCTTTCTCTCTCCATGCGTTTTCTGAAGTTTTCATATTCAGCGGCAAGGTAGAAATACTTTTCTTTGTAATCAATTTCTTCTTTTTTAGGTTCTTCAGTCACAGTTTCAGCTTCAACATTCACCTGCTCTTCTTTAACCTGATCTTTATCTTTGTTCTCGTGGTTTTCCATTACTTAATCCTGGGTTCAAATTTCTACTAACAACAAGATGGGGCCACATTTGCTAATGTCAATGTTAGGAAGAAATAAATTATTAAACTCAATTGAAGCGACTAAAATCCAAGGGTTTATAACCCCAGCTGAAACAACTCATCAATCAACGAATCAAGAATAACAAGACCTCTAGAGTTGAGTTTTACCCGCGGCAGCATTTCCTTTAACAGGCCTCGTTGTTGCCACTCGAGAAGCTTTGAGTGGAGCTGATCACTTTGCTGAGAGATCTCTGGCAACCATCCCTTACTAGTCCTAAGCTCTAAATACATTCTTTCAAGCCGTAACTCCTCATCCCCAAGTATCTCAATTTCAAAATCAGCTTTACTTGGCTTCCACTTATATCGCTTGGCCAGCGAGTCTTCAAAACGTATCAGACCTGTCCCTGTTGGCCCTAAAGCCGCCACACTCTGGGAATCCCAGTATTTTTTATTATGAATAGACTCATAACCTGGTCGGGCGAAATTGGAGACCTCGTATTGAATAAAACCATTGGCCTCCAAAAAGGAGCAGACATCCAGATACTCTTGAGCAATATAATCATCATCTGGCATAAATTCCGTCAGAGGATATTTTGAGCGAACATTTAAAATATAGAGTGAAACATGGTGAGGATTGAAGGTCAGAAAAGCTTCAAGCTCTTTAAGAACATTTCTTTTATAGCTGACTGAGTGAGGCACACCTAAAAGAAAATCGAACGAAAAATTTAGACCAGAGACTTTTGCTTTTTCAAGCAAGTGAAAAGATTCGTCTAAACTGTGAGCTCGATCCAACACTTTTAAAAATTTTTCATCTAAACTTTGTGTGCCAATGGAGAGGCGATTGACACCGACTTCTTGCCAAGAACTAAAGAGCTCTTCGTTCCAAGTTCCGGGATCTAACTCTAAAGTCCATTCCTCTACCGATACTGAAGGTA
>CAYWMU010000285.1:0-3253 GCA_964459395.1 uncultured Bacteriovorax sp. | reverse complement strand
TTTAATTAATGAATGGGCCTTGATAGTGTTGGCCACCACTACTTTATCGAATTGAAAGTTTAATCCCAGCGTCTTTGCTCGTTCTACAATATTGCCCGTCATATGTTCAACATCATGAGGACTCATTCCCTTCGTTTGGGAAAGATGCTCTGTAAGACTTAAAGAAGGATTCGTTTTGAGTTCAGGAGAAAGAAGAAAACTTTTCCACTCCACCTCGACTTTATCCTTCTGGGAAAAGTCTTGGAGAGCATCTTCGAAGAGACGTTTACCCATGTAACAAAATGGGCACATAATATCGCTCCAAATTTCGATTTTCATTCTTTCTCCTTACTCAATGATTAGTTTCTTTTGATCGTAACTTTTTCCATTACGACATTTTCAACCGGGCGATCCATTGCTCCTGTTGGAGTATCACCAATTTTTTTAACCACATCCATTCCTGAAATTACTTTTCCAAAGACTGTATGTCTTCCATCAAGGTGAGGAGTTGGCCCTAAAGTAATAAAGAACTGAGAACCATTTGTTCCTGGACCAGCATTGGCCATTGAAAGGATTCCTTCTGAAGAGTGACGAAGATTTCTATCAAACTCATCTTTGAAACGGTAACCAGGACCACCCATACCTGTTCCATCAGGGCATCCACCTTGAATCATAAAACCACGAATCACACGGTGAAAAATCAAGCCGTCATAGTAAGGGCCTTCTTTTGAAGTTTTCTGTCTGCCTTCTGCTAGGTTAACAAAATTCCAAACAGTTTCAGGTGCTTCTCTATGGAAGAGTTCTATTTCAAACTCCCCTAAGTTAGTTTTGAAATGGGCCACTAGTTGATTGACCTCTTCTCTGTGATCAGACTTTTGATTTTTTGAAAAACCGAACATAACGATCCTTTTTAATAACTAATCTCATTAATTGAGATTCTATGTTTTTTATTAGGCTGAATGATATTAATAACGGCTTGTGGCCCAACTATTTTATCTAACTCTATTTTCATTCCTGTCTTTAAGGAATAATCACTTGAATATGGAGTCAACCACTCTGCACTTAAAATAAAGAATCCAACATTATCTAGCCCACTTTCCATGAGCCATTGATTCAGTCTCATATGAGAAAGACATGATGAAAAAAGAATGACTGGTCTCTCATCGAATTTTCCTGAAGCACTAAGTTGAGTTAGAACCTGCAGCCCTCTCTCATCCTGGAGAAAGCTCTCAAGCCAAACCACATCCACTACTGGCACTTCTGGTAATTGTAATAAACGAACACCCCCTCGTACTTCCTGAAGAGTATTGTTAAAGAAGGAAGCTTCTTCTACAGGCTTCAAAAAACGATAGGCCGTTGACCTAAAATAATCTTCTCGACGCTTATTATACTGGGCCTGGAGTTCAAGCATCTGCAAATATGTTAATTGGTAATTTCCATTAACTTTAGCAAAGTCTAAATACTGAAAAGAGTTTGATTTAAAACATCCTCCTCCTTCAGAAGAGTTTGCCCATCCGGGTAACTCTGGTAAGAAATACTGTTCAACACCAGAAGTTCTATAGGGCTGATTCAAGTTACTTGTTTCACTTTTTTTTACTTCTGTTGAACCACAACTAATGAGACTCAGCAGGAGAAAAAAGCTTAAAAATCGCGCTTTCAATATCATTTAATTCACCTAAATCTTTTTTCCAATGATCAATCGTCAGAAGACTCATAGGTCCTATTTTAAAATAACCTATCTCTACATCATCAAGATTAACTTCATTAGCTCTGAACCCATTTGAGACAAGAACACAGTCTACCCCGATAGTTTTTAAGTCTAATTCATTATTTTCCGGCTGCATCTTCGAAGTTCTGAAGTCGGAAGTTTCAAGAGTAAGAAAGATTCTTTTATTATCGATTAATTGATCAATAGCAGAAGCATTATGTCCCATAAAGAAAACAAGTCTTGGGATCGGTTCCACAGGACGAGGAATTTTTACTTGAACAAAATCATCTAATGACTGCCATTCGCGGAGTTTCTTCATAAAAGTTTCAGTGGCTTCTTTAAAATCTGCTTCTGCTTTATTAAAGAAGGCTTCAACTCTCTTCTTAACTTCTTCTTTTGCTGTAGCCAGAACTTTTTTAAAAGGAGTCTCTTCATGGGATACAAAAAAAAGTCTCGTTCTTGAGTCATCGAGCCACTCAGAAAAGTTGAGCATCGTCTCTAGGGCCACTGTATCATCCCCCACAATTGCAACTTCTCGAAGAGAAGATTTATCTTCTTGGGATTTTTTTAGAGCATCCAGTCCGTAGAAAAGATATTCTTTACTAACTCTCTTCTCCCCCAGGGCACGACCATTAACATTGAGGCTATTAGAGATATAAGATCTTCGACAATCAATAACCAGATCCACATCTTCATACATCTCAATTTTAGTTTGAAGAGAATTAACCACTTCTTCATTAAGACGTTGATAAAGAGCAGGATCTAACTCCCTTTGTTCTGAAATAAACTCTTGAGGGTCCACTTCATAAATTAAACGGAAGAGATCATGGAATCGTGATTTATTAGAAACTTCTTCCCCTGGAGCAAGATAGCGTTTCGTTACAGAGATAACCGAGTAGGACTTAACTCTTTGCCCTTCTTTTTTAAGAAGTTCTTCCAGAGGTTTAAAGTAAGTGGCCTTCCACTCTGAATATGTAAGATGGGTGAACTCTTTTCCTAAAAATTTATGGCCTAAGTCTGAAGTGGCTTCACTCCAATCCGTATTTCCTAGTTTCTGGTAAGAGTACAGCTCATCTTCTTGATTGAACCAAGTTATGGCCGCTCCATGAGCATGGAAACGGAGAGCAGCTTCTAAGGCCACGGGACTTCCCCCGAGAATAGCAACTTTCATAAAAAAAGACCTCCAACAGGAGGTCTGATCATAGCAAAAAAGTCACCAAATGGGATACGTTTTAAAGGAAATAAACCTTGCTCTCACCCTTATCAGCACATGAAAACTCCGCATACTGATAAATAAAATCAATAAAGCTTGCAAGAGCAGTAAAACTTGGAAGACTTGTGTCAAACTCACTCCCAAGTCTTAGCCATGCATCACCGTCTTTATCGATATATTCCTGGGCGTGACGAACCGTCACAACGGCAGGGAGATAAGTTGATTTCGCAAAATAGAGCTTTAAAGTGAACTCTGTTCCTTCTTTAAACTGATTCTTGGCCTTTAAACTGAATGGAAGCTGAAATTGGCATCCTTCTTTTGTAATATCAATAAGCTTTACAGGAAAACCAGAG
>CAYWMU010000284.1:0-3275 GCA_964459395.1 uncultured Bacteriovorax sp. | reverse complement strand
ATTCATCTTTGTTGCAAGATCTTCTATGAGATAACCGATAGCATATGGAACTGTATGCTGTCGGTCTTTGTTCCATTTGAGAGTATGAGTGAAGCCAAGTTTATGCATCCACTCGTGCATGAGATTCCCAGCTACTTGAGCAGGGGTATACTTGTTGAAGTATTTTCTATTCATCCAAATACGAGTGGTATTAGGGTAAGTGTAGCCAATAGTTTTTGAACTATCTTCATAGAGTTCAAGTTCTACATCCATAGTGTTATTAGCTTGTCGATTTCCAATGATTTCTGCTCCAAGAAGGATCAGTTGATAGATCTCAGCATTAGTGTAGTTGTTATTTTCATTGAATTGTTTTTCACCTTCAAATGTATAGTCGAGAACAAGGTCATGAAACTCATCAGAGTTGATGATATGCTTGATAATCAATAAGGCCTTCTCAACTTTACGAATCTCATCTTCATTAAAGTTATGATATTCAATATTTGCTTTCCAGTTACTAGCGATCGAACGGTAGGAGTGGGGCCTTTCAGTTTGTGCCTCAACATTTTTTTGTCTAGAATGTGAACAGCTCGCTAGCAGAATTAGAGAAGTGAGCAATAATAATTTTTCCATCATGTCCTTATGAGCATCATGCTCAATTGTGCCTTACTGGTATTTCGGGACAAGGTGAGAGAATTTTTCCTATAGTTGAGCAATATCTTGCGATATACCTTTAGCAATATCTTTTACAATATATCCAAGGGCATACGGCACAGAGTGCTCTCGTTCAGGTGTCTTCTCCACAGAGTGATCAAAACCTATTTTATGTAACCATTCGTGAAATAAATTATTTGCCACTTGGTAGGGCTCAAATTTGTTCAAGAATTTTTCATTTATGTAGACGTGTGAAATTTTAGGGTATGTATAACCAATCGTATTGGAGTTATCATCACGATAAAGAACTAACTCTAAATCCATGATGCCATTGGCTTCTGTGTTACGCCCAACGAGCTCTCTGCCTTCAATGATTTTTTGATAAATTTCTTCGTTGGTCAGTCCTGCATTATCTTTGTAGGTAAATTCATTATTAAAGCTTTTGGAGATAACGGCTTCTTTGAACTCTGGAGAAAGAACGACTTTCTTTATAAGCTTAATAGCTTTAAAAATTTTTTGCTCTTGTTCCTGATTAAAGCCTTTAAGTTTTAGGGTGACATCGAAGGCATGGCTAGCCATTGGGAACAATAATAGTAATGAGCAGATGATCTTGATTCCTTGCATATGCCATTTCCCTCTCAAACCATTAGTTAAACTGAATAAATTTTACTATGCAAAAGTGGAAATCAATCTTCAAGAGTCTAGGGATCTAAGATGAGGGGGAAGTTTATTTGTCGGGTTGATTTCTAGTTTTTGTCTAAGAAGCTATGCTCTTTAAGGGGGTTAGCCCTGTAAAGACTATAAAAGCTTCAAAAATCATTTAAAAACCTGAGCTTTTAGGGTAACTTTGCCGCAAATAAAAGGATCTAATTATGTCTTATGAGAGTTCATTTAATAAGGATTTTGCGCGCAAATTAGCAAGAGTTGATAATGCTGAAGCCTTTCTCGATGAAGAATTAAGCAAGATGAAAAAACGTGCCCTAGAGTTAAATGAGGCACGAGAGCATATGGCCAAAGGTTATGAGCTAGTTTTGGAAGGATTAAAAATGGCCTTCCCAACTTTAGATCTTAATGACCAAAACTTAGTTGGTACACCCAATCGTATGGCGCGGGCGTTACTTGAAGTTTGTTCAGGAATGGGAACTGATGAGAAAGAAATTTTTTCAACGACCTTTCCGGCAGAAAATTATAATGAAGTCATTATTTTAAAAAATATTGATTACACCTCGCTTTGTTCTCATCATTTTTTTCCATTCACTGGTAAGGCCCATGTTGGTTATTTGCCGGACACGCATAATGTTAAAGAATCTAAAGTTGTTGGACTGTCTAAATTAGCTCATATCGTGGATTGTCACGCTCAACGACCACAGCTTCAAGAGAGAATGTGTTCAGGAATTATGGAATCAATTAAGTCAGAGCTTCGTCCCGCAGGTGTTATGGTGGTGATTGAAGGTAGTCATGGATGTCTATCTTGTAGAAGTGCCAAAAAGGCCAACGCTACAATGATCACATCATCTCTAGATGGTAAGTTTAGAGAAGACTTCAAACTTCGCTCAGAATTTTTAAGTCTTATTGGATTAATGAAACAATGAAAATTTTAATCATCTTTTCTCTATTCATATCTCTTCCAGCTTTTGCGAAATGCCAAGTCTATGGGATATCTGATTCTCCTCAGCAGTTAAACTGTGACTTAGGAGAGTTAAATGTAAAACTGACTTGCAAGTCGAGAACTTACTATATGAATGGAGAAAAGGTGAATCTTGCTTTTCATATGGATGTTGAGGAAGGGGCAACACCTCTTGTTTTTAAAACGAATTCTGGAAAAACATTAACTGTATTGCCAGAGCGAGAGATTGTCGCTGAATACGACGATGGTAAGGCCTATCTTCAAGGAACTTGTGTAAAATAACTGATTTCAATTTCTTTATGAGGACAAAGCTCCATCTGCACTCTATTTATAATGACCTCTCCTTGTGGAATAACAAAAGCATATTGATCATCTAGTTTCTGAGTCATCAAGAGGAGGTCTTCTTCAGTGGGGTCTCTGAAATGGTATTTTACGCATTCAAATCCATTTACTTCTAAGCAATGCTCTTTGATACCTCGTGTTTTTAGATTATAGATGTGCTCTTCTTTTATTCGATCAAATCCTACTTCATTAAGTGCACTAGGAAGCTCACTTAGGTGATTAATGAAAGTTTTTTCAAAGCTTACTATTCTAAGATTTGATTTGGCCTTACCCTCAACATCAAAGATGTATTTCTGGCAATTCTTAATAGTGTGAACTTTACTTTTCGAAAGAGTATAACTGAAGTTAGAAGATAGTTTCTTTGTGAGATTATTGAACTCAATTTGATGAGATCTCTGGCAAGAGAGTAAAGTGAATATGAGTAAAATGAAGTGGATTTTCATCTAACTCATTATCTCATGCCTTCCATTATCTATTCTTAAGATAGAGTTAAAAGTTATTTAAATGATATGATTATGACTAATTGGAATTAGTTTCTAAAGGGAGTTACATTTTTCATCTAAGTTTTTGGCCAGTGACGTGAGAGTCTGCATGAGGATGATATTGATTTTAATGTCTTCAATCATGTACACCACATCAACACTACGGCCACACTCAAAGTAAAAAGTTTGATAGA
>CAYWMU010000283.1:0-3286 GCA_964459395.1 uncultured Bacteriovorax sp. | reverse complement strand
ACCAAGCTCATGGGCCAGGTGAGCAAAGCGTTTCATATAGGGTGACTCAATTGAGCCTCCGAGTCCATGAAAGAGGTACAAACAAATTTGACTCTCTCCTTTGATATAGGAGACATGAAGTTTTTCTTCAGGAATTTCTAAAGGAAGAAGGTGCACTTCATCTATGTCAGGCAGGGGCGCTTGCGGCAGTAGACTTCCAAGGATCGTTTGCAGATGTCCATCCGGGGCCCAAAAGGGAGGAGAGCAGGAGGGAAAGTTTAAGTTGAGTTCTTTAATTTTTTTTAAGACATCCATCCACAAATCTTAATATAGTCACCCCTAGAATTCCATGCTATAGTAACTGGTAACTTACATCCGGGGGTGCCCAGGTTTCGACGGGGGATTAGAAGGATTGAGTGCGTGCAGTGGTTGATCGACAGGCCACTTCAAAAGTCGATCACATTTTAATCGGCAACGATTACGCAATGGCTGCTTAATTAGAACAAAGTTTTAATTAGTACCTGAGGGGCCAGCACCGATAACAAAAAGCTGGTAAAGACGATGGCGGATCGTCCGAAAAATAAACCGCGAGGAGCTTAGGCGTTGAAACTCCCTAAAAACAACGACTGTTTGTTGCTTCAGTAAAGAGCAAAAATAGTATCGGTACTAACTTACCGGAGACGCACGTGGGACTCTCTACTGGAAGGTCTTTCGGACGCGGGTTCGATTCCCGCCACCTCCACCATCGGATTTCTTAAAAAAGCCACCTCGACAGTGGCTTTTTTTAATTTCATCTGTAAATCCGCATACTTATTACAATGATTCGATTCTTCTCCCTTAAGATTCTTCTCCCTTAATGGTGGAACACACCGCATCCATTCACTGACAGGCATAGAGCAACTTCAATCGGTAATTATTAAAATTCTTATATCCATAGGCCCTTTTCTGGACCTGTTTAGCAACGTTATTAAAGCCTTCAGTTCGAGCATTTGTAAGCTTGTTCTCAAAATAATTCAAGATCTCATCCATCCAATTCAATAGATAAGCCTGGGATTGATAATCAAGTTGGGAATCTTACAACGTCGATCAGTCTTCCAAGTTATCAACGTCTAGGTAACAAGATTGAGCCTAAACTGATCTATAAGTCACAGTGGGCGAGTCCTTATGTAACAGTATCTAATATGTTTAATCTACCTAGAGAGCATTATGTAAAAAGTGACTCAGGTGGAGGAAACTTTCTGGGCATTATCCAAGTAGATGAAAGTATAACTGTTGATCAGTGGATCACCCCAGACTCAATTGATACTCAGCTTTTTGTAGGGCCAACTAGCTCTCCAAAACTTACCTTTAATGCTGAAAAAGCTCCTGAACAAGCTGTTGTAACTTATGGTGTGGATCTATCAGAGCTTGAAACAGGTCTTTATCCTTCTATCGCTGAATATGAACTAAAATTTAGAAATCTTGTAATTAAGACTACAAAACAAAAGAAAAGAGAGTTATTTGGTAAAACCAAAACGAAAGTAAAAAAGACTGTTGAACAAGATATTCTTGAGTCTATTTTTCCTCCCGAACTCAGGTCATATGTTTACCATCAAAACAAGGTTGATTCTGAATTTGGAGTAGGTTGGAAGTTAGCTTTAAATCAACGAATTGTGAACCCACAGAATGATCGATTGATGATTGAGAATGAAGACGGGTCGCTTTCAACTTATACCCTTCAAAACACAGTTGAAACTCTTATTCATGATGAAGAAGGGATTGAGTCTCTTTCCCCGGGCAACAACTCATTTTATTATGTAAGCAAAACAGGGAAAATCTACTCTCGAAATCAAGGAGAAAATTCTAGTCCTGTACTTCTGAAAAACACCGAGAACTACAATGGAACTTTAGGAGTTAACTCTGTAAAAGTGGCTAGCCAATCAACGTATTGCTGTAAGTCTGGATGGAGTGGATGTACAAAAAGATGCCCACAATATTCTAACTTATGTGAAAAAAGTTATTACTCTTTTGACTTATCTAAAAAAATTCATGATGTCATTGGTCTTGGTGGAAATGATTTAATGTTTCTAGATCAATATGGTGCAATCTGGGAAACAGGAAGCATAACAGAAAGCGTGACAGCTGGTCTCGTTCAAAGTCTGGGTAGAGTAGAATCAAGCGATGGAGAAATTAATTCAAAGTGCCAAAATTTACTTCAACAAAACTGTAGTGACCTAACGAGAACAACTTACACAACCAGCTCATTTAGCAGTAAAGATAGTAAAGGAAAACTTTCAAGCTGTGGAACTCTTTATAATTCAACAGGCTTCTTTCCTGTTATGGGTCTGTCTGAGTCCACTCTTTCTGCTTCAAGATTTAATAAACCACTTGCAATGATTCCAACGAATGACAGTACTGTACTGATTGTGGCTGACACTGGTAACAATGTTGTTAGAAAAGTTTTTCTAGCGAGCAACTCAACTTCAATCATTGCAGGTAATAAACAGACTTATGATAATGGAGATGGTGGTCTAGCCACGAATGCTTCACTTTATCATCCCCAAGGTCTCGCTCTTGATTCACTTGGAAATCTCTATATTGCTACCGAGAGGGGTTATATTCGAAAAGTAACTCCAGAGGGAGTCATTTCTACTATTGCAGGGAAACCGCTAAATGCTGGTGGAGAGATTGTAGAAGTAGGGCCTATGGAATCTTTCAATCTCAATTCTCCTTCTGGACTCAGTCTCGATGAAGAAAATGGTTATCTCTATGTAGCTGATACAGGAAATCATCGTATCGTTCAACTTGATCTTATTGAAGGGATTGCTAGATCTGTAGCTGGAAATGGTATTTGTAATACAACTGCTCCTATTAAAGAAGGAATCACTGCTCTCGATACTACCATCTGCTCACCAACAGAAATAGTTTTAGATTCAGAGAAGAATCTTGTTTATGCTGATAAAACAAATAATAGAGTGAGAAAAGTAATTCTTAATCAAGGAGCAACTGGAATTCAGAGGTATGCTTCTGCAGTCATTGATAATACAACTGTTTATAGAAATCAAGATGGTTCTTTCGAGCGGCATTATCGTGATGGAACAGTGGCATTTTTCAATCCTCAAGGCTACCAAACTGCTGTTGAAGATTTGTCAGGTAGAGTTACAACTTTTAATTACGACTCTAGCAATAGACTAGTCTCCTTTACAGATCCAACTGGCTCGGTTGCACAGTTAACTTACTCAGGAGATAGACTTTCTCAGTTCACAGATCCAGCAGGAAAAACAACACTCTTTTACTATAATGGAGATGGTCACCTTATAGAGGTCCA
>CAYWMU010000282.1:0-3297 GCA_964459395.1 uncultured Bacteriovorax sp. | reverse complement strand
ACCTGGATCAGTGATGCTTAGATCTTCGTTGAAAGAGAGCATTTCAACTGAATTTGATTTGTAGATAAATCCAAGATGATGTTGTCCACGCCCACCGCAACGAGAAAGGGCCACAGTGTAACCAGGAAGATTTGCACTAACAAATCTTTCAAATTCACCAGTGTTTGAAATCTCTTCTACCGCAAGAATATCGGCTTCAACTTTCTTAATAATTTCGGCCAACGCGGGTTTATTTGTTTTGATTCTATAGCGGGTATCGTAATCAAAATTTCTAATGTTGTAGGCTCCGATTGTTAGGGCCTGAGTGAGGGTAGAGATAAGGAAAAGAGCGAGGGTGAGGGTGACTTTCATTTTAAACCTTAAGTTGAGTTAAGTTAAGTTAAGTTAATAGAGTCCATTAGAGATTCTTATGTATCATCCATCAATAGATAATCAATTGTAAAGAGATGCGCTATGAAAAAAAGACGTAATTTTTACTTATGCATGGAGTCTTTGGGACCCTGTTAATATTACAAACCAGGAGGTTCACATTGACATAAAACGCTATGTCATGGTTTTTAGAACGGAAGAAATCTTAGGAGAATACATGAGACTATTAAAGAATTTCACCTTAAGCCTAATGCTCATTTCTACTTCAGCTTTTGCTACTTTTGACCCTGAGCTGTTGAGCGCCGCTGAAAAAGATTACTACACCATCGCTGAGCGCACTATCAGAGAAGTAACAGATGATGACTCTATAAAAGATTTTGTTGGTCCTTATGCCCAGGCCAACGATGTGCCATCTACTATTCAACAAGGAAATCCTATAGATCAGGTAGGTAGAGTCATAGGAGTTGCTCGAGACCTTGTGGCCCTCGGTGAAGACTTATATCGATTAGTTATTAAAGGGAAGCCAAGTAATACAACAAAATATGCTCCTATCAGCGTAATACCTAAAGTTGGTAATAGACCGGTAGACCTCCTTGAAACTGAGAACTGGAGTATGCCAGTAAAAAGAACTTACGAAGTTGCGTGGAAAAACCTATATGGAGTAGAAGTAGTTTATTTCCGCTATAGCGTCTTCTTCTCATATAATGGTTCTTATAATGGTAAAGGAAGATACCTTACATCAGTTCAAGTCCTTCCAGAACAGGTTAAAACATTATTTGGATATGACTTTACAGCGACGATGAAACTTGGAGGGATTCAAAATAATGGAACTCGTCTCAATCCAGTTGCCGCGGCAACAGTGTTGATTGAATACACAATTTCTACTGTCGTAAAAGCTGAAAACAATGTCGATACTTTCTTTGTCACAGGCAATGGTCGTCTTAAAAAGTATTAGAGATAATCAATAATCACAATCCCGTCGGGCCTCGTCTTTAAAAACTCAATGACCGTAGGCCCGCAGCTCAAAATCCCATCTTGAATGACACATTTCTGACAAACACCAGCTCCGTCGCAGGATGAAGCGATGGTAAAACCTTTGCTTCTCAAGAATTCTAAGAGGCTTAAGTCATAATGTTCTGACTTAACCTCGATCTTATATATCCTTCCAGAGGCCATTCCATGGATTGTTATTTGCAAACAAAGTCCCCGTTATTTCTTTCATCTACAATAAATCGGGAGTCCTTATCTTTAGTTTGAACGTACCCCCAAATATTTCCTAGTTTATCTGCATGGTAAATAGGCACGCTGAGTTTTAAAAGGTTTTGGATCTGCTGTTGATCACTACGATTGGACTCAATGACAAGCCTGATAGGATCCGAGAGGAAGAGGTGACGAGAATGCTTGAAGAGTTTATCAACTTCATCAACACTGGTTGATAAAGGTAGTCCGTACTTTATGAGATGGAATAAGTGTTGTCCTGGATCGCGACTCTCATTTGAAATAGTCCAAATTTTTGTTCCTTTATTTTCGATTGAACAAATCGCCGAACTACGAACTTGGGAAGAACCTTTGAAAAGAGGACCCCCAAATAGGGAGTGAGCTTCCTTGAAAATCTGAGAAGAGGAATTGAGAAAAGCATCATTTCCTAGGGAAAGACCATAAATATTTGAAACAGGAAGAGTCTTATCTATTAGGAAGATTGAATTTGAATACAGATTAAAATCATAGTTACATTCCCCAACATAACCTTTGTTTGTTGCAAATTTATGAAGGGTAGTATTGATAATAATATTCTGTTTTTTACGCTGTTTTCGATATTCAGCGATAACTTTACGAAGGTTAATTCTCGGAGTGCTCTCATTTTCTCTCAAGACATCTGTTCCCCTGAAATAATGAGGAGCTAGAGTTGTGTTGATTTTGATTAATTCTTGATTCTTTAAAAGGAATCGCTCGAGATCAGGACTTACTCTCAAAGAGTCTTTAAAATTATTTTCCAAAATTGCGGCATAACTTTCAAGACTAGTTGTTTTTTTAAACTTCTTTAGAATCCATTCTAGGCCGTAGAAATAAGGATACTGATTTTCATCGCTCTCTGAAAAGAAGTCAAAATAATAGGCCTTATCTTTATAATTAATGAGTGTTTGCAAACGGGCCGTTGGAGAAGACTGGTCAGGACGCAAGGAGAGTTGTACCAAACTCCATAGTACCAAGTGATCGATAACATCAATATTTTTTAGTTTTGAAGAGAACTTAAGATAACTTTCTTGCGAGGATTTATTACTCCCTACTAACTGCATTCGTGGAGATTCGTCCATGCTACAGTAGGTCGCTTTTTTTTCTCGATTTTCGTAAATCACACTCTTTTCAACTATGGGAGAGTCAATTTTTTTTATGAGAAGTCCACAACTCGAAAATAAGAAAAGTGAAGAGAGAAGAATACTTTTCATTTTATTCATCTTCTTCATAGATAATGTCGCTATTAACTGGTTCTTCAGAGAGTCTAAATCCTTCGTGAAGATCCAAGTTTTCATCAAGTTTAAATACTTTTTTACTTTTGGTTTTAAGCACGACCAGGATAAACATTCCAGGCTGAGAACCTGAGACACTCTCGGTATTAAGTTGCTCGATTTCAAAACCAGAATTCAAAATCCCTTGCATAATTTTATCAAACTCTCTTTCCCGATATCCGCTTTTACGGTGGGGAGGGGAAGGAATGAAGTAGGTGAATGTGGTTCTAAAGACCGATTGTTTCGGTTTGTTATTCATTGAGATTTACTCCACTAATCTTGCACTTTTGATAAGTTAGGTATCGTTATAAACATTATGTTAGATGATGCGAAGTAATTATTAAACAAGATAACTTGGAAAAAATTTCCTACAGAGATTTTGCTTTGAGAGCATCAAACTTTAGGTATAATGAAAGTATGA
>CAYWMU010000281.1:0-3306 GCA_964459395.1 uncultured Bacteriovorax sp. | reverse complement strand
GCAGCAGAGACGCGAGTAGGTCCCACACGTTTAGCATCTGCTCCTTTCTGAAAATCAACCACGTCATTAAAAAAGTTAGTGGCCAGCTGAATAAAGAGAGCGCCTAGAATACAAAGAATGAGATAAATACTTTGAGAAGGTCTCTCCGGAGTGGAAAGATAATAAGCATAGGCAACTGCCGGAGGAATAACTCCAGCAAGTAAAGTTTTTGGTCGAGAAGCAAGAATAAAATTTTTCATAATAGTTTCTGTTCTTTTATAAGCTCAATTATTTCCTGTGGTTTTTGAAAAAGACGATGACCGGCCTTGATAGTGTGGAATTTAAGGCCACTAGTTTTAGCAATGTTGAGATATTTTTCATCAAGACTTCCCACGATCCAGCTAAACTTTTCGGGGTGATTCTTAAGATCAGCAAGATAGTCCTGTTGATCGGAGAGACGGTATCTATCAAAAACACTCGCCCAGACTTTCAAATCTTCATTAGTTATATTTGTGATTGGTAAATCATTTTTAAAGATTCCTAGGCCATTCCAGATTGAAAGAAAGTCTTTAGCCGTTTTAGTCAACATGAGTTCTTTCATTTCTTCTTCCCAGAGAGTGCGACTTTGCCTTTGTTCTTCTGAGAGAGAATTAGGATTAGAACTAAGTAAAATAACCTTCTTGATTTTATAATTTAAGCGAGAGGCAATTCTTAGGGCAACTCTTCCACCCATAGAGTAACCAACCAAAATATCATCAGCTGATGCTTCAAAATTTTCTGGGTCAAAAGACTTCATATCATAAGTCTGAGTAGTCCCAAATTCACTGAAGAAGGAGAGATCGTCAGGTTTTCCAAGGAAGCCATGAAACAGATGTATCACGAGCTCCACTCCGAAAGTAATGATCTGGTGTCACTCTGTTTTGGTAAAAGTTCTAAGACCTGATGATGACTAATCTCATTACTATAAGTTTTAGCAAATGCTTGTGAGATGTCCTTAAAGGAGAAGTCATGCTCCATAACCATAATAGGTTTTAGTTTTAAGGTCTCAAAAATTCTTCCCCCGCCATTATTTATAATAACGAGAGTTAAATTTTTAGGGAGATGACGGATGCTATTGAGGTCGTACTGAGCGGTCATATCTCCGACAATACAAAAAACCTTCTCGGAAGTCCCTTCCGCAATGCCGATACTCTGAGCAATTTGGCCATCAATTCCATTGATTCCTCTTGCTCCGAAAACTTGGAAAGCTTTGTTTTGAACCATTTCAAAGTAGCGAATGACAAGGGAGTTCCCAAGGTAAACGAGGGAGTTTTCAGGAATAAAGTCTTGAAGTTTTCTCATAAGACTTAATTCTGACTCTGGGTATTTGAGAAGAAGTTCTTCTCGTTTTGATGAAGGGAGATTAATTTTTGAGTTTTTAAACTTATTAACTATTTCAAAAAAAACTGGTGTGTTTAAAAGTGCCCCTCCTGAGAGAGGTGCTACTTCACCGTAACTAAGAGCTGGAAGGTTTCTTTCATCAAAACTAAAAACTGGTTTGTGCTCGCTCTCAAGAAGTCGCCAGAGCTTCGCAAGTGGCGTGTGTCCTATACGAATAATGCTATCAAATTGATCTCTGATTTTTAAAATTTCAAACTCACCAATGGAAGAGCTTAGATCCCGTGCCCCTGATAAAGTTTCAGCATAAACATTTAAGCCTAAATCTATAAGTCTCTTCACAAGTGGTCTTAGTGATTTGTTTTCATGACTTATAAGAAATAGTGGTTTAGATACTTGTGAACAAAAGCTTCTAAAGTCTTCGAGATTTTGAGAGGTCTTTAGAGGTAGTGCATGATCTTGGGTATCATTAATAAGAACGTTAATATGAAGAGGGTAGACTGGATCTTGAATTTCAAGGTTTGCTAAATCTTTTAGGTCTACTTCAATGTAAGTACCCACGCAGTTTTGAGTTATGTCTCGGTGATTGATGGTTTGGGGAGCGCCCGTTCCATGCATTTTCTTAGGCCTGTCACCACTCAAGAGGACTAATGGAAGATTTGAGTATTTAGCTTCAAGAAGAGCTGAGACAGTTTGTGAAACTGCTGTTCCTGAAGTGGTGCAGATTAGGGCAGGAACGCCGGTAATTTTAGTTAGTCCCAGGGCCTTAAAGCTTGCCATGCGCTCATCGTATTCTGGTCTAAGAGATTTCTCATCGAAGTATTCGAGCAGAGCGTGGTTTCTTGCTCCCGCACAGAAATAGCAAATTTGGGTTTTATCGAGTTTAAAGCTCATAGATAGTTCTTTTTGATGATGCTTCTCTTTAAGCTAATTTCAGAGAGTTCATTTTCAAGAATACTCTCTTCAACAACTCCACCGCCACATTCTATAATGAACTTTTCATTCATCCATTGAAGATTTCGAATCATTACCACACTTGTTAATTCTTTATTTTTGACGAGTCCCATGACAGAACCAAAAATTCGCTGAGGGAATTTTTGCGCATACTGTGTCTTTTTTAAGAATGAGATGCTCTCATTCATCGGATAGCCTCCTAATGCTGCAGTAGGAGACATTTGAGTAGTAAGATTGATAAATTGACCAACTTCTTTAATGGTCGTTTTAAAATCTGTTCTAAGGTGAACGATATGCTTAAAGGGATGAAGATAAGTTTTACCAATGTGGATTTCATTACAGAATGGAGAAAGCTTCTCTTTAATGTCATCCACAACAATGTTGTGTTCATGAAGATCCTTAGATGACTTAATCAAAAGTTCACCATCTTCAAGCTTGGCGGTACCGGCAAGAGCGAAAGTAAAGAGGTCCTTGTCGTTTAACTCAAAGAGAAGCTCTGGAGTTGCTCCTAAAATACCACTGTTCTCATTCCAGTAGCCGTAAGGATAACCTGTCCCAAAGTTGAGTGCTGAGAAGAAGAAATGTTTTAAAGAGGCCTTAAAGTTCTTAACAGTGAATTCCTCACGGGAGATAAGAACAACTTTTTCTAGTTTTCCTAGAGAGTTTTTAAAATCATTAAAATCTTTCTCGTAAAGATGATCATAATTAATTGATTCCGAAACTTCAGGAGTCTCTTTAAATCTTTTAAAGTAATCGATCACTTCATCTAAGGTTAGTTCAATGATTTCTCTAGGGTAATAAAATGTGTAGTTATTAGTGTAGAAGTCTTTGGCGTAAAAATAGAGTTCAGAATCATTTTGCTGAGAGGAGATTTCTCCCCCCTTAGCAAGTGTGATCTTGTTTTTGGCAGTATCAGCGAGCATTGCTCCAAATGAGAAAAACTCTTCATCAAACATGAATTGTTCAATGACTGATAAGTTACTCATTTAATAAACC
>CAYWMU010000280.1:0-3307 GCA_964459395.1 uncultured Bacteriovorax sp. | reverse complement strand
GAAAAACCTACACAAAGGAGAGATAATCATGACGAAATACTCAACAAAATTCTTGAGAGTAACAAGCGGCTCAACTCACTTCTTCAAAATCGGAGTGGAGTTCCTGTTATTTGGGAACAAGGCTCGAAGATCCTCACGGGTAAAGTCTTCCGTGGTACTCTTCTAAACGCCATAGTTTCAACCAACCTCGCAAGTCCTGTGCTGGTTTTGGCTCATCCTCATCAAGGGCTTCCTTTTAAAACCAAATTCTCTTGTCAGGGTACTACTCAAAATAAACGAGTTCTCACCCTTTGTAACAAGATGATCACTTCTGAGAAGGAAATCCCCATTCAGGCGCAAATCCTCAATATAGATGGAAGTAGCGGTCTTGAAGGAGTTTATGATGATCAAAAGGATAAATTCATCACAGGAGCGGTTTTAAGTTCTTTTGCTCAAGGAATGTTATCTGGGGCCCAATCTCGTATTGGTACAAGCTTTGGGGCCATTAGGGATGATTCGGTTAAGAATCAAGTCCTCCAAGGGCTGATCGAATCAGGAAAAACAACTTCTGACACTTTACTAGATGAAATGAAAACAGCTGAGCCAGTGGTGACTATTGAAGCAGGAGAAGAAGTCTTGGTTTATTTCATGGAGGCGGTCAATGAAGTTTAGTTTACTACTTTGTCTTATCCTTCTTTCTTCTTGCTCAACCCTTAAGAAGAGTATTGGAGCAGGGGCCATTATTGGAGGACTTGTGGGGGGAACAGGTGGAGCGGTGTTTTCTCCTGATGAGTATTCAAGAGATCGGAACGCTTATATGGGAAGTATGGTTGGAGCACTGGCCGGAGCTGGGCTTGCTTATCTCTTTCATGATGAACCTAAAAAGAAGATAGCAAGTCCTATGCTTTTAGATGAACCATCTGAAGCTCATAAAGAAGTTCCTCTCTTTGATTTTTCTCCTGAGCTTAAACATATTCGCCCAGAAGTGAATTTTAAGCCTGTTAAGAAGTATGAAGTCCCTTTAGAGAAGTTACCAACTGAATTAGAGGGAAAAGTAAAAAAACAGTTCATTATCGAATATGAGTCCGATGCAAGAACTCTTGAGATCGACAATCGAACAATCCAAATCAGCCCTTTTAAGGCATGGGAGCATGTATATGAAAAATAAGAATCAATCACCTCAGCTAGATTTAATCACACCCTTTATTGAAATCTTTCATGAGCTACTGGTGATGCTCTATGAAGTTGGAACAGAGCTTTTTAAATGGGGATTCATAAAACTCTTTAATAAAAGACCTCCTTTAGAGCAACTAGATCGAAAAGCTTTAAATGTCAGAACAACCACTGAAATTCAAGATGCTCTCGGTGTTGATACCAAAACAGTAAAAGAGTTCTTACTTAAAGAAATTGATTTTAGAAGGCACAGCTTTATCGTAGGAGCTTCAGGCTTTGGTAAGACAAACCTCATTAGTATTCTTCAAGAGCATTCTCTGCGTTGTAATAAACCGATGATCTTCTTTGACCCTAAAGGAGATATGGAAGCGTTAAAGACGTTTCAGAATATCTGCCAAATGTATAAGAAGCCTTGTTATATTTTCTCGGAACACTATAAGGAATCTATTTCTCTTAACCCAGTTTTAGAGGGAACTATTAACCAAGTAGTAGACCGAATTATGAGGTCTTTTGAGTGGAAAGAACCTTATTACCGAGATTCAAGTCGTAGAAGCTTAACCAAGGCTCTTCAGAAGCTCAAAAAAGATGGAGAGACTTTTACTCTTAAAAAGATTTTTGATGAATTAGTGCGCCTTGAGAATAAAGATAACATCGGACTCATTTCTAAAATTGAAGCCATTCTTGTTTCAGACTTTGGAAGAATCCTCAATTCTGATGGTCCTGATGCTCTTACTCTTTCTAAAATCCGTGAAGAAGGAGCATGTCTTTATATTGGTTTATCCACCCAAGGGTATGGTGAAACCGCCATGGCCGTTGGAAAACTTTTCTTAGGAGAGCTTCTTTATAATTCTTATAAGACCTTATCTAAGGAGGAATCCGACGGATTAAAAAGGCCTATAAGTATTTTCTTTGATGAGTTTGGTTCTTTAGTGACTCCTGAATTTATTGAGCTACAGAATAAATGCCGAGGGGCCGGAATGGAGTTAACCTTAGCAGTGCAATCACCATCTGATATTGATCGAGTTAGTCCTGATCTTACAAAACAAGTCATTGAGAACGCAGGCAATCTTTTTATTCTTAAGCAACGATTACAGGATGGGGCTGCCTTATTTTCAGAGGCCATTGGAACAATTATTTCAAAGAAGCAAACATTTAGAATTGAAAATGGAGAACTTCAAAAGACAGGAAGTGAACGAGAAGTTCATGAGCTTATTGCTCACCCAGACATCATTAAGAACCTAGATATCGGACAATGTATTCTTTTAAGACAAGGGCCTACAAGAGTAAATCTTCTTAATGTTAGATTCAGAAAATGGGACAGCATAAGAAAAAAGAAATCTCCTCCAAAGAAAGAACAATCTATTTTTAGTTATTAATAAGGAAGCCTTATGGATAAAAAAATGAATCTCAACAGTCTTCATCTTAATTACCTGACTCCTCTTTTAAAGTGGAGGGTTCTTGATATTAATTCGTTACGAAAGGAATGTTTGAATGCGCCAAGGTATCATAATTTTTGCCGAGTTATCAGAAACCTTGAGAAAGAGAAGATTCTTGAAGGATATCGAGACCCTCATAGTCGCAAGAAATTTGTCTTTTTTAGCTCAAGCGGAGAGCGCCTACTTTCGCCCAAAGAGAACCCGACGGCGATCTCTAACGAGACAGTGATCCATGATCTAAAAGTTTCAGAGATAACTCACCACCTTTATAACAACAATCTTGTTGATGATGTGGAACTTGAGCATGAGATAAATGATAAAAGGAACTTCAAATCTATTTATAAAATCATACCTGATGCCATCCTTCATATTGAGAAAAAGGGACACAAGTTTAAGATTGCTTTTGAATTAGAACTCACGAGAAAGAGTAATCAGCGAATCACTGAAAAGATGAAGCAGTATGAGGAAAGCTCATTTTATAGTTACGCTTTATATCTCTTTCCATCAGAAAAACTCATGGAGACTTATATCGAGCAGGCAAAAGAAAAGCTTGGTTTGGAGTCTATGGAAAAACTTATGTTCTTTTATCATCCGGAAATATCCTCAGGGGTTCACGATCCTCATGACATAAAAGGTGTTTACCAAGATAAGAAGATCACTCTTTATGAGGTGTTAAAACGGAGTTAACTGAGGAATAAACGAGTATTAAGAGATGACTA
>CAYWMU010000279.1:0-3327 GCA_964459395.1 uncultured Bacteriovorax sp. | reverse complement strand
CATTTACCAAAAATAACTCTCCTAAAGCCGTTGAATTACAAGAAAGAATTAACCAGGTTCTTCAAACCTGGTCTGAAAAAGTAAGACGTTTAGGGGCCGTACCCGTTGCCCTTTGCAAGGTGAGAATCCCAGGTGAAGAAGGCCAGTATCTTTGGGAATATCCTGAAAATAAGTTATTTTTGCACTGATTCTCATTACTCTTTTTTTAAGTTAACCTATCTCCCATGAAAGAAAAAATTAGAGCTCATTTTCAGCGCTGGAATTGCCGTTATTTCGTGACCTTCACCGTCATCTCACTCATCATCACTGACCTACTTAATGGCTACTATTTGAAGCTATTCTGGAGTCATCGAGATATGAGTCTCAATCTGGTTAGGCAGTCCATTACAAAAGGTGGAATGATTTTTGAAGATTTCTCTCCAGACACCATTAGCGAAATGACTGGTTTTGTAGATAACACCTTCTACTTTTTTTTATTTCTTGTTCTCTTTAACAATCTTTTCTTTTACTTCTTTTACTATCTTAAAAGACTTTGGGCCCAAGGCTTTGTTCTTTTCTACACATTTAGTGCTGCTCTTTTTGCTCTGACTTTTATTGTGGATAACAGCGGTCTTCCTGTCGGCTGGAAGGTTTATAACGTCATCTCCATCCCGTTTTACCTCTATCTCTTTTTAGGAGTTAAAACTCTTAAAACCGAGACGACTATCCTTGTAAATGAAAAGAAGGGACGATAAAGTTCGCATCACTACTCATCCATTTAGGAATTTCGCGAGTCTGATTCATCAATTTTTTCTGTCCAACAACTGATAAGATAAACGAATCAAAAGCTCCTGGATGCTTGATAATCGTATCAAGATCATTTTCATAAATAAAAATTTGCATCTCTTTTTCAATACTAAGAATGATCTGTTCCCGAGCACTCACTCCTAAATCGAGATCAAACAGTTGCTGCAAATGTTTCTTTGATATGACTCGTGCTCGATAAAGTTCAAGAAGAGCAATCTCTACACTGGATTCATACATACAGAGATCTTTTGGAAGATGACGTAACAAGTAATTCATCTTGGCCAGTAACATGACTGAAACATTTCCAAAAGAATCGTAACTGTATTTGAAAACTTCTAAGAGTTGATCGTAGTAATTTTTCCAAACCCAAAAATCGATCGGGCGATGCCAATATGGAACAAACCCTTTCTTTAATTTTCTTTTAAAGGAGCGAGAAAGAAGGTGTTGATCGGAATTTTTTCCAAGAAGATTTCTTGAGTAATCAAATTCTAAAGACTTTTCTCGATCTTGTTCGTACTTTTTAGGATTCTCTTGGTAGCGAGCGGCATCCTCATCTAAGAGTTCTTGCATCTCTTGACGAACCATCTGTACATGTTCTCTTGGACAATTCTTAGCGCTAGTGCAATTTGAGAGACAGCTCTCTTCACACAAAGGACGACTCAAGGGGAAATCAACGACAAGTTGCTTTAGTCCATACTGAGTGATCCACGCGGTTATAATAGCGTCACGGTCATCAGTTTCTTCATCTTTTACTTGGTGAAGAGACTTAAGAAACCAACGCTTTTTAGCAGGATAATATTCAAGTAGGGAGAGAAAGAAGTTTTCTTTTTTCCCCCCACCAAAACTAAGTCCTGCTATATTTTTAATCGTTTCCAAAATTAACCTTGTAGTGGAAGTTCAATTTGAAAAGAAAGTACTTTCATTCCAAACTTCTCTGCCTTACTTGCAATTAGTTCGTGGGACTCACCATTATGAATAAGAAGGAAACAACCTCCCCCACCTGCTCCGCACATTTTTGTACCGAAAACATCTGATTCAAGTTTAACTTCTTTAACGAAGTCTTTAATTTTTTCCGTCGCAATTCCAGGGAAAAGATCTTCTCGTGCCACTCCTTCGCGAGCAATAAGAGGGGCCACTTCTTCATACCTTTTATCCTTAATAGCAAGGTAGGTTTGATATGAGATTTCTGCGATAGTTTTTAATCCTGATATAATTTCAGATTTTTTATCAAAGAAGCCTTTATAGACTTCCCAATTATTAATCCCCGAAGCCCGAGACTGTCCTGAATAAATAAGTGTTAAATGTTTTTCTAAATAAGCTTTTAATTCTGGGGTATAGAGTTGCTCTACTTCAATGTAGCCTTCTCTTCCTACAATTCCCAAAATCCCACCAGTCAATGCAGGATAGTAATCTTGAAAACCTGCTACACCTTGATTAAGAATTCGGCTCTCAACACCTTTGACTCTTTGAACGGCAGTTGTCACATCAAAGTCAGTATTGGTGAAAGCACAAAGAGCTTTATATAAAGTCACTCCCATGGCCGAAGAGCCACCAAGGCCAGAGCCGGCAGGAGCGCCTGAAGTTAAGTTAATTCTTAAATGGCTATTAATTTTAAAAAGAACAAGAATCTGAAGAATGAAACTCATTTCTTTAAACATATCTGTGTAAAGAATATTGTGAGTTGTTAATTCTGAAGATTTCCAGGAATAGATTTTCCCATAATCTTCGGAGTGAATTTCTACTCCATCAAAATCCGTTTTTATTAATTCAACATTGGCCTTCAGTGAAGTGGCCACATTGAGGGTGATGACATTTTCTAAAATCAAATTAATGGGTTCAATATCAAGAGTACCACCTACAAGGTCAACTCTGACACTACCACTACTAGTTACCTGCATTCAAAATTCCAATATAAGGGAGTTCACGATAACGACCGGCATAGTCCAGTCCATAACCAACAACAAATTTATCCTCGATCTCAAAACCTAGATAATCGATCTTAACTTTATGTTTGAGTTTATTAGGCTTAAAAAGAAGAGAGGCCAATCTAACCGTCTTAGGTTTTCTCACATTCAACATTTCAAGAAGTGTTTTGATAGTAAGTCCCGTATCAACAATATCTTCGATGATCAGAACATTCTTTCCTTCAACACTTTCTGAAATATCCATATCCAAACGAACATTTCCAGAACTTGTTGTACCATCACCGTAAGAAGAGAGTGAGATGAATTCTAACTTAATAGGCAAGTTGATCTTTTTGATCAGATCTGAGCAGAAGATGAAGGCACCTTTGAGAACACAAATAACCACGAGGTCTTGTCCTTCGAATTCTTTCGTTATGTGGGCTCCTAGCTCTTGAATTCTATGACTAATCTCTTCTTCTGTAATTAAAGCTTCCGGGCTAAATAATTCCATGGATATCCTTATTAAATTAGCAGTATGAGTTATTTAAAATTTCGCCAAGTCCACCAGCACCTGGGACAATATACTGACTTTCATTAAGTCCTTCCTCATCATCCCAATAAACACCTGGAACTGCAT
>CAYWMU010000278.1:0-3329 GCA_964459395.1 uncultured Bacteriovorax sp. | reverse complement strand
ATAACTGAAGAATTTTTCCATGTGAGTTTTGATTTTTACGTCAAAAGTTTAGGAGAGTGGTTTCAGTTCATCTCCAATTAAGCTTTTAAAGGCAGAGGATGGCCGAAGAAAACGACGACGAAAAAACCGAAGAACCTTCCCAGCATAAGATTGAAGAATCTCGCAAAAAAGGTGATGTAGCTTCTTCTAAGGAGCTTAATAGCGTTCTATTGTTAACGGCGTCCTTTCTCACTCTTATTCTTTGTTCCGTTTATATTTATGAAGTGATTGGTGAATATATCGATTGGCTTTACCGCCAAAATTTAAAACATGCTTACACTAAAGAGTGGATGAAAGACTTCTTCTCAGAAACAGCTTGGACTTTGGTGAAGGCTTCTGCACCCTCTTTTGGTGTTTCGATTTGTGTAGGGGTTCTCTCTCAGTTCGCCCAAATTGGTTTTTTATATTCTCCAGAAATTCTGAATATGGATCTTAACCGAATAAACCCGATAAAAGGTTTTGGGCGATTGTTCTCTAAGAAGTCTTTAGTAGAGGCGATTAAAGGTACTTTTAAATTCGCAGTTGTTATTCTTATTACTTATAGTGTGATGAAAGATAACATCGGATCCTTTCTTGGCTTCCTTCACTCCGAAGCGGGTGAATCCATTGAGTTTGGAAAATACTTAATGGCAAAGCTAGGTTTTTCCGTCTTGTTAGGACTAGGAGTTGTTTCATTAGGAGATTTTGCTTGGGAAAAGTGGAGTTATCGTAAGAAAATGATGATGACCAAGCAACAGGCGAAGGAAGAACACAAAGAGCAGGATGGTAATCCTGAGGTAAAAGCTAAGATAAGACAGATTCAAAGGCAGATGGCCCAAAAGCGTATGCTTGAAGATGTGAAGAGTGCTGATGTTATTGTTACCAATCCGACGCATATTAGTGTAGCCTTAAAGTACGATGGGGAAGCCATGGTGGCACCGGCCGTGGTGGCAAAAGGTTCTGAACATTTGGCCCTCAGGATTAGAGAGATCGCCAAAGAACATGATATCCCGATCGTAGAGAATATTATGTTGGCCCGAACTTTGTATAAAACAGTAAAAGTTGGGCAGGGGGTTCCGCGCACTCTATATAAAACAGTCGCGGAGATCTTAGCTTTTGTTTATAAACTAAGAAAAAAGAAAAAAGCACTAGAATAAGACCTCAAGGAATGAGGTTAGTGAGGAAGGGCCATGGATGGTTTGTTTGGAAGACTGAAGGTCTTCAGCCAAAATTCAGACTTAATGATTGCGCTAGGGCTGATCATCGTTCTTGGAGTGATGGTTGTACCTATTCCTCCTATTGCACTTGATTTGTTTCTCGCTCTCTCTTTAGCAATGTCGGTCGGCGTATTATTGATGTCAGTTTATGCCAAGAAGCCATTAGACTTTTCTACTTTCCCTGCAGTTCTTCTTATTACGACACTTCTTCGACTTTCACTAAACGTTGCTTCCACCAGAAATATTCTTCTTAATGGCTCCACTGATGGAACAGCTGCGGCCGGAAGTATCATTGAATCTTTTGGTGATTTCGTTGTAGGTGGAAACTTTGCTGTTGGACTTATCATCTTTTTGATTCTTGTAGTTATTAACTTTATTGTGATCACTAAAGGTGCTGGACGAGTAGCTGAAGTTTCTGCTCGTTTCGTATTAGATGCTATGCCTGGTAAGCAAATGGCTATTGATGCTGATTTAAATGCTGGGCTTATTGACGATAAAGAAGCTAAACGTCGTCGTGCTGAAGTTGCACAAGAAGCAGACTTCTATGGATCGATGGATGGTGCTTCAAAGTTTGTCCGCGGAGATGCTATTGCTGGGATTCTCATCACAGTTATTAATATCATTGGTGGGATCATTGTTGGAGTGGCCCAAAATGATATGAGTTTCTCCGATGCTTCTCGTATCTTTACTCTTTTAACAGTGGGTGATGGACTAGTAGCTCAGATTCCAGCACTTATTATTTCTACTGCTGCAGGTATTATCGCCACTCGTAACACTAGTGATTCAGGGTTAGGGGATCAGGTTGGTACTGAGTTTGCGGCACATCCAAAAGCCTTTTATATCACGGCGGGAGTTCTTGTACTTTTTGGACTCATTCCAGGGTTTCCAGGACTACCATTTTTTGCCATAGGATCCATTGTTGCCTTTGCTGGTTTTAAAATTGAAAGAAACAAATTTCAAGTTGAAGAAGAAAAAATTCAAGCGGCTATCACTGAATCTGCAGCACCTAAATCTGAGTCCCTGGAATCACTTCTTCCTGTTGAACTCATTCAGCTTGAGGTGGGGTATGGAATTGTTAACATCGTAGATGCTGAACAGAATGGAGATCTTCTTGAAAGAATTTCTCATATTAGAAAACAATTTGCTCTCGATTGGGGGATTATCATTCCTTCTGTGCGAATTAAGGACAATCTTGAACAAAAGCCTGGTGGCTATTCCATTAAATTAAAAGGCATTGAGATCGCTAAAGGTGAATTGATGCCGGATCATTTAATGGCGATGGATCCAGGAACCGTTATTGAAGAAATGGATGGAATCCCAACTCAAGAACCAGTTTTCGGACTTCCTGCTATCTGGATTACAGAAGATAAGAAAGACGATGCTCAATATAACGGTTACACCGTTGTTGATCTTTCAACAATTGTAGCTACTCATATCACAGAAGTTCTTAAAGCAAATATGTCTGAGCTTTTAGGGCGTCAGGAACTTGTTCGTCTCATTGATAACTTTAAAGAAGATTATCCAAAAATTGTTAATGATCTTATTCCGGATATCATGCCACTCGGTACGGTTCTGAAAGTGATGCAGAATCTTCTTAAAGAGGGTGTGAGTGTCCGTGATCTTCGAACTATCCTTGAAACATTAGGAGAATGGGGAACAAGTACAAAAGATCCTGATGCTTTAACTGAGTATGTTCGTCAGAGTTTATACCGTACCATCACAGAGAAAATTAGAAGCTCCCAAGGAGATGTTCCTCTGTTTACTCTTGACCGAAGTATTGAGGAAACAGTGGCCCGTTCTATTATCCACACTGAAGGAGGAACTCAGCTCAACCTTGATCCTAAGATCACTCAGTCCATTCTCGCTAGCTTGAATGAGAAAATTGAAGAGGCGACAAGTCAGGGAGAGAAAATGGTGATTCTGTGCTCTCCTGTTATTCGTCGTCATTTCAAACGCTTAACGGAGAAATTCATTCCCAACATGATTGTGGTAAGCCATAATGAATTAAGTCCTGAAGTCAATATTAGATCTCTTGGTACAGTGAGGTTGTAAGATGTTGGTTAAGAAGTTCGAAGCCGACACATTAGAAGAAGC
>CAYWMU010000277.1:0-3332 GCA_964459395.1 uncultured Bacteriovorax sp. | reverse complement strand
GAAGTTTTTTTATAGGCACCTAATCCATAGCTCATTTATATCCTCCTGATATCTATCCTAATTGTTGTACAGGGCTCATAGAACTGGCCAGACCGGCAAGTCCTGACCCTTGAGCACGAATCCTTGAGATTGTTTCTTCGAGCCTTGCAAACTTTGCTTTTAAAATTTCTTCTTTTTGCGAAATAATTCGATGTCTGTTGGAAATCTGGCGATCAATTTGACTAATCTGACTATCAAGACCTGCACGTCTGGTCACCAAAACTCCACTTGGAGGAGTAAGGAGATCACGAACTGTAGTATCTAATAGATCAATAAATCCATCTTTCTTACCAGTTGCTTTATCATAAGTACCGGTCAATGCCTGAGAGACAGACTTATAGTCTTTGGCAAGGGCGTTCTCAAACTTTGCTTGATCAAAGGCCAGAAGACCATCCCTTTGGAAAGTGACTCCGAGGTCACCAATTCTAATGGGACCAGCACTCGTCATAATAGGGGTGAAAACAGCTGAACGAATTCTGCTCTCAATCTGAGTTAGGGTAAGATCTCCCCCTAAAGTTTGTGAGGTATCAGAAGCTTCATTAAGAGTGTTTTGTTCTTTAATAAATTTGAGAATGTTGTTAAGAGAAGAAACAAGTCCACCAATTTTTCCTCCGATTTTCTCAACGTCTTCTTTAATTTCGATATTAATTTCTTGACCAGGATTTGCTTTGTTTAAATCAATAACAACTCCAGGGATTAAATCAGTGATACGATTGGAAGGAACTTCAATTTCAAAACCATCGAGTTTAATTTTAGCATCCTGGGCGGGACGTTCTTGTTCGAATACGAGATCTTCTTCACCATCAACTAAATAAAGATAAGGAAACTTTGCTTTGTTCTTATCCCCTGTTTCATTAAGAGAGAGAATTAATCGCCATGGTTTTTTTCCATCTTTCCCGTCATTCACTACATTGGCCCTAACTCCTAGCTCTGTATCAGCGTTTATGAGCTTAGCAATTCCCGAGAGAGTGGCATTTTTTTCATCAACGTAGATCTCTTTCTTATCTCCATTAGGTAGAATGGCTTTGATATAACCGACGCCAAGATAAGTTTTATCCTTATCTTTTACTCCGTTAGTAATGGCCGAGGATTTTTGCGCTAATTGAATGACTTCGAGTTGATATTTACCTGGCTCTGCTAAGTTTTTATCAGCAGTAACATTGATTTCTTTATGGTCACCTGTTTCAACAGAAAGTTCTCTCAAACTTCTTTGACCTTTACTCTTAAGAACTTCTCCTCGGGTTGCTTCGAGAAGTCCTCGTAATTGATCTACAAGTGCTTTTTTATTCTCAATTTTGGCTTTGCGATATTCCATTTGGTTGATAGGAATCTTTTCAGCTTCAATGATTTGCTGAACGATGTCCTTAGGTAGACCTGAATTAATGGAGCCAAAGGAAATTCCCAAGCTTTCCTCCTGAAAGTCGATTGGGGAGAGAATCCAAATGAATTCTCTAGAAGTTAAGATTATCATAGGAGTTAGTTGATGCAAGTAGGTAGAAAGTGAGCTACGATTAACATGAAGGAAGGGAGGATGGTGAACAACTCCTTCCCCCCTTCAAGTTGTAGTCTAGGAAGGTAAAACCTTACTCATCTGATCGGATAAAATGGTTAAAACTTTAGGAAAAAGATCAAGTATTTTTTTGGAGAAGTCTAAATTCTTTATTTTTAGACTCTGCCTTTATTTTGGCTTCCTATTATTACCCATTTGGGTGCAGAAATCTGTAGAGCTAAGTTTGTTTAGCCAGTCCATTATGATGTTTTGCTACCTTCTTTTTATGGCCGGCCAATGGTATCTGCTCGGTAAAGAAGTTGACCACAGACTAAGGATTTACTTCCGAGCGAACTCGACCGTTGATCGGATCCTTTATCGCTTAATTATTGGCTATGGGCTGATGTTGCTCGTTTTCAACATTATGAGTTTTATCCCAAGTGATATTGTCAGGCATTTCTTTTGGGCCTTTTTTGTAGTCTGTGGACTTTTTTATTCTTGGCCAACTCGGGGGAAGATCATCCAAGAGTCGGTGGCCACTCAATTTACTGAGTACAAGTATCTCGACTCATTCGAGAAGACAGTGCTCTTCCTTATTTTTGTCATGTTCCTGGTAAGCATACCTAGCTTTCCATTTATCTCGAATTTAGAAACTTATAAGTTAGTTGTGGATCCAGAAGAGAAAATGAACACTCAATTGTGGAATTTTCTGGAAATTAATTTTCTGCCTTTCCGACGCTTCCCTCATTTAGTCAATCTTGGTTGGAGTTTGCATTTTTATTTTGTGGGATTAGTGTTTTATCTCTTGGCCTTCTATGGAATTATGCGATTTATGATTTCCCGCAGACTTTCCATTCTTGGTCTTTTTGCACTCCTTTCCACTTGGTCTTTTTCTCTTTTTCTTAAGCGAGATGTTTTTTTCTGTGTAACGACAACTTATTCAGTTCTGTGGGTGTGGGGAATACTTTGGTGTGCTAAGTCAGCTACTTATCGCTCAGGCTTGATGTTTGGTCTTTTAAGCTACATTGGGGTTGTTCTCAATTATAATTACTTCTTTCTTTTCCCTGTGGGAATTATCTCTTTGTATTTTCTCTTATTGAAAAAAGATCATACCGACTGGTTTAGAACACAGTTTGTAAAATACACTTCATTAGGGATGTTTCTGGTCTTGGTCACTCTTATAACTCATGTGGATTTAGACTTCTTTAGTAACGCAATGACCTCGGAAGAATTAACGAACTATCTGCAGGTGGTGATAAATCGTAAAGCCTTCTTCTCTTTGTCGATTTTTGGGCTGATATTTTTGCTTCTTTATTTTACGTTCCCCAGTTGGAAAAAATTTAACGGCTTGATTCTTGATAATCTTAGTTTGAAAGAACTTAGTCTTTTAGTATCAATTCTGATCCTTGCGGGTCTCTTTATCGAGAAAGATCTGATTCGTGGTTTTGGCCTGATGTGGATGATCGCCTTTTTAAGCATTCTCCCTCTGGAAGGAATTTTCCAAACTCTTAGCCGAGCACGCTCGCGGCGCAACTTTATCTTTGGTATTTATATCTTAGTGTGCCTTCTTGATTCTCACTTTGAAGGACGAGTGCGCATTCTTTATAATTTTTATCAATCACCCCCTGATATAGTTGATTTAAAGAGTCGCGATTAAATAGTTAAAACCTTAAAATTAATGGCTTTTGCTTAAATTGTTTTGCAGTGAGTTTTCTTTCTTTGCTACAATCAAATTACGGAAGAGAATGATTCTCTTCACGGCACTCAAGGAGGACTTTTTGTACAAGACACCCCTAACCGCCAC
>CAYWMU010000276.1:0-3387 GCA_964459395.1 uncultured Bacteriovorax sp. | reverse complement strand
AGATGCTGAATTCTCAATACTCTCTAAAGTGTTATAGACCCCATCAAGAACTAAGGCCTGATAAATCCCTTCTCTTGATCCACCTTGATCCAGTGTATTCATCCAAGTAGAGAGATCCTCATCTCGTGCTTCCGTTCTACGGGTTACTTCAAAAAGCTCTTGCAAGAAATTAAAGTTATATTGCCTGATTCTCTCATTAGGGAGGCGATCAAACTCTGTCTCCCCTTTTGCTAACTGAGCTTCTGTACTGGTTGTTAATTTCAATTGATCCGAAGTTGGAATAACCGGCATCTTGATGGAAGACTCTTCAATCACTTCTTCCTTACCTAAAATGGTCTCAGTCCATTTCGTGCCGATAATATTAGTGAGCACACCTCTTAAAGAGTCCATCACACTCGCTTCGGCCCCTACTGATAAAGAAAATAAACAAATTGCAGTAATCAACTTCTTTTTCACCAGACAACTCCTTGATAACAAAAGTTTAATCGAGAAATTTCCTATTTAATAACTATGGTGATTCTTGCCCCCTCCTGTCAGGACTCAAAGTTTTGTATAATCAATAAATCTGGAGGGCATAGGATGTGGCCATTTAAATCAAAGAAGAAATCAGAAGTAAGTGAGCTTATCACTCAACTTACTCATCACATTGATTTGAAATTCCATGAAGTGAAGGCCCAAATTAAAGAAGTGGAACTTGCGGTAGAACAGCTTGAAGTGAAACTTCTCACTAAAGACCTTAAAGACAAGCAGGCCTATGGTCTTCTCCATTATAAAATGCACGAAGCTAAAAACAAGAAGCTTGATAGCGAGATTGAAGAACTCAAACTCGCCTTGAATCAAAAGATTGTTAGTTCTGATCAATAATGCGACCAACTAGATCGTAATCAAGAACCTCAGTGATTTCAACTTTCACAATTTCTCCGGCCTTCGCTAGTCCATCATTGATAATAACTTTTCCGTCAATATCTGGGGCCTGGCCAGCGTGGCGACCTTGAAGAAGAAGATCAGTTTCTTCGTGAGCGCCTTCAACGAGAACATCAATCACTTTCCCAAGATAGGCCTGATTAAGTTCACGAGCAATTTCTCTTTGAGCTTCATACAAAGCTTCAAAGCGCTCATCAATCACTTCCTGAGAAACCTTATCTTTTAGGCGAAGAGCAGGAGTTCCCTCTTCATCTGAATATTTAAACACCCCAAGGTGGTTAAAACGTGCAAGCTTAATTCCTTCAAGAAGAGACTCGAAATCTTCTTCCGTTTCCCCTGGGAATCCAACGATAATACTTGTTCTTAAAACGATTCCTGGAATTTTTGAGCGCAGAGTTGCGATCTTCTGGTGAATCACTTCATTAGTCACTCGACGATTCATACGGCGAAGAACCCCATCAGCAAAATGCTGAACAGGCATATCTAAATACTTTGTAATCTTCTTCGATTTTGCCATCAGATCCATCACATCTTCTGTAAGATCATCTGGATAAAAATAAAACACACGAATCCATTCAATCCCTTCCACCTCTTCTAAGCGCGAAAGAAGCTCATAGATCATCGGATTCTTATTATCAATTTTCCCACCACCTGCAAGGTCTACTCCGTAATCAGAGAAGTCTTGAGAGATAAGATTAATTTCTTTTACACCTGTTGCTGCAAGAGCAGTCGCCTCAGCAACAAGAGAGTCCACAGTACGTGAACGTAGTTTTCCACGAAGAGTTGGGATAATACAAAACGTACAATTCCTATTACAGCCTTCTGAAATTTTTAACCAGGCCATATAACCTGGAGAAGTATTTAGGCGCGGATCGAATTCGGTATGAATATATCTTGGGATTTCAACAAACGACTTCTTCTCAAGCTTTCCTTCTTCCATTGCCTTAAGTAGCGGCACAATTTTATTGTACTCACCAGTACCAATAAACATATCCACTTCAGGCATGGCCGTCTCAAGTTCACTTGAGTAGCGCTGAGACATACACCCTGACATCACCAGGGCCTTACAGTTTCCATCTTCCTTGTAGCTTGCAAGATCAAGAACCGTTTCAATGGATTCAACTTTTGCTGCTTCCACAAACGAGCAAGTGTTCACAATAATCACTTCCGCATCCTCAGGATTAGGCGTGATCTTAAAACCATCAAGCTTTAAATGCCCCAGCATCACCTGAGAATCCACCAGGTTTTTAGAACAACCAAGGGATGAGAAGTATATGGACTTTTCCTGGAACTTTTTGTCGTCAAGCATGTGAGAGCACCTATAAAAATGAAATGAAGTGTTTTTAGAGGAAAAGAAGCGGCTTGTCAGCGATAAAAAGGGAGGGGTGTGTAAAAAATAAAGATGCTCGGTTTTTGGTGAGAATAATTTCAGGTAGTAAGCCTAGTCACAGGAGTGACCTATAATTACAGTTTAGTGCTGCCGCTAGCTTCTTGGCCGTGGCCACTCCAATGTTTCGCTCGCCCCGCTCAATCTCAGAAATATGCTGTCTTTTAATTCCAGATCTTAGGGCCAACTCATTTTGAGTCATCTCCTCCCTATGACGATAAATCCGAATTGCATCTCCAACAGTATTTTTCCCAAGTAGATCATCCATAAAGGCTTCCATTTCATCATAGGAAACTAACTCATCGTCATCATCATTTTTTAGTTTTTCCTGAACGGCGAGGATTTTCTTGATCGTTTTAAGATCAATCTCTTTATTGAGTTCCTTATAGATTTTTGATGCCATATTCATTGGAGCCTCTAGCCATTATATTAAGTAACCAACCTTGCATCATTTTTGGTGCACACACAAGATATTTCGTAACCTCAAGCACTCGCGAGAGCTTAGTTGACTCAATTTAGCCTGTACATCATTCCCAATCCTGTGACTTGCTTAATATTCGATAAATAGAAGATGGCTCAATAAGTAAGAGTTCGAAATCTAATTTAAGAGGACCATTTGGAGTTGGTAAAATATATTGATTACTATTCAAAGTAATCAGCTCAATATAGTTTTGAAGACTTGAATACAAGAATCTAAAGTACTCTCCTCCGTAAACAGTTTTCTTACCCTTCAGAGGAATCAGTATACTTTCTTCATTAAAAAAAAGTACATTATTCAAAAGTATTGTGTGCCTAACATCGCTTAATTTCGTGCCTTTCCAAAAACTGCCGTGGGGGGGTAACTTGCCTCCAGTGAAAGGGCTTAGCGAGAACTTCTTAAAACTCGCCTTTGAGAAGTCAAATGTTTTTCCAATATAAGCAAAGCCATCTCTTTGGACAATATAATCAATATCTTTTTTTGCCTGTTCTATATCTTTTAAATCATCAGATAAAATTATGTAATACTGATTCCAATGATTCTTTGTTTTGAGCATACCGGAATAAAGTAAAATATTAACATACTCTTTAACGACATA
>CAYWMU010000275.1:0-3392 GCA_964459395.1 uncultured Bacteriovorax sp. | reverse complement strand
ATTCGTACCTCCAAAATTATTTAGATAAAGACTTTTATGACTTCTACTTCAGATATGAGTCCATCGATAAAGACCGAAATTATCTCGAAGTCAAAATGAATGGCAAACCCCATTACATCGATATTAGAGGATGCAAAAAGAATCCTAAGATGTGTGCAGAAGTTAATATCGAGTTTTCTGATTACGAAAAAGACTGGATTGCTATGAAAAAGCATCAAAAGAATAAGGATATTGGTTATCTAAATGTTTTAATAGAGGAGCTAAAGCCTTGTGTGGTTAAAAGAGATATCCCATGTATTCAGAAGTATTTTTTGGATGAAGAGGACAAAGGTGATTATTATGAGTACACCAACTATGTTTTTCCAAATATTGCTGCTGATAACGAAGTTTTATTAAAAGAACTTGAGGCCTGTCTTGATTATGACAAACTATTGCCTCATTTAATGGGTACTAGGGGTATTGATAGAGTTTGTATTTGGACAGGAAGACAGACGGGACCTTTAGATGAAAAGACGTTGAAGACTGAGCAGGATAAACGAGAGAATAAGATACTTATTATGGGCGTATCTTTTCCTGAGGCGGTTAGAATAAGTGGTGCGGATTATCCAATTTATCATACCTTGTAGAATGAAATGTAAAAATTGAATGGATTAGATGATACTCCCTATGTCTAATCCAATGAGGTTCCAGTACAATTTTACTTAAGCAGAATATTTGGGGATTGAACTTCTTTGCAGTGCCAGTCATAAGAATGAATGTTGAAATCTGGAATCCTTCCAAAGCTTATATTTTGGAAGAGGTCTATTTTGATACGAAGACTTCCGGTGGTGAATTCCAGAATTTTATCATTGTGACGACTTTTAAAATTAACTTTTCTGCTTTTTGTTTCTTCGTAGCCGTCAATAATGGAAATCATCTCAAGCTGATGATATGTCCGCTTCCCTAAAATCATTTCAGATATAATGACTCTTTCTAAAGGAGAGTCACCTAAGTAGGCACAGTCGAAAAGATCTGTTCGCTTACTCGAAGCAAAGGAATGAAGAGAAGTTAATGAAAGAAGAAGGATTAATATTTTCATGGGAATATTTTTTCAGATGCTATCCCATCCTGCAATAAATAAATCCTTGTTGTTTTTTAATTCACTGAAGCGTGCAGGGCCAAAGACCCCACTAAAGAAGTCTGAACAGCTCATGATGTAATCAGTGCCTTTAAACTTAAATTGACACTCATCTCCGCTTACATGCTCAACCACAATGTCTTTTTCGGTAAGATGATTCACAAGTAGGTCAATTTTCTTACCGGCCGAAAGGAGGAACTGGAAATGAGCATTCTCTTCATGAAAGTAATCTTGAGTCATCCAAACTTCTCCCCAGTGAGAAATTTGTTTTAAAAACTCAGTTCTGTTTTCTAGCGTTGCATATTCATGAATAATGTTGTGCAAATCCTGGCCTTTGTTTTTTACAAAGTAGCTCGTTATATTTTCACGCTCATTCACCCAAATTTGAGAACTCTTAGATTGAAACAATTGTTCCCAGTCAAGTTCAGTTCTCTCCACATAAGCAAAATGTTTTTGAAAGAAATTTTTATGAATGTTTTGAATTTGTTTCTTCTCGTTTTCAGTAGGATTAGTGAGATGGAGGTAAGTGTTCTTTTCTTCTTTTTTTGTCAGTGGATATTGTGAACCACAGAGGTAGAAATGGTGTTTTTCATACATGGTAGGAAGGTCACTCCAAAGAATGAAAGCACTCACATCATCGTGATGGATTTTTTTTACTTCGTTCATTAAGTAAGAGAATAGACCTTGGCCTCGATGATTCTCATCGACCGCTATCCCTCCCATCATCGCAATAGGTATTCTTTTATCTTCAATGTTGATATCTCGAATTTTTACACCCAAGTGAGCAATAACTTTTTCATTCTCTGTAAGAATGTAGAGATGGTTTGCATTCTCCTCATTCATCAGAGTGATGAAATCATCTTTGAAATTAAAAGCTGATTGATATTTAAAAGCTTTTTCAATTAAAGCTAAGGTTTGGTTCCAATATTGAGGATAGGCCTTAAGATTTTTTAGAGAGGGGAAAATTTTGCCCATGGGTATATCTCCATAATTCCAATAACTTGTGGCTCTAGCCAAAGAAATGTCAAATTTTTTTACATTCAAACTCAAGTCTTTCCCTCCATTGTCGAAAAGTTATTCATGAGAGTCACGAAGATTCTCAAGCCTATTCAAGGAATGAATAGGGAACCCATTCAAGGAGGATTTATGGGTCTACGTATTAACACTAACGTTTCATCGCTAAATGCGCAGAGGAACTTAGGTCAAACCAAGGGTGCTCAGCAGAAAGTGTTAGAGCAACTATCTTCTGGTAGCAGAATTAACCGCGCAGGTGACGATGCTGCTGGTCTCGCAATCTCTGAGAATCTTAAAGCTCAAATTCGAGGTCTAGGCCAAGCTGAAAGAAACGCTCAAGATGGTATCTCATTAGTACAAATCGCAGAGGGTGCTTTATCAGAAGTTGGTAACATCATGATCCGTCTTAGAGAGCTTGCTGTACAAGCAGCTTCTGACACGATCGGGCCAACAGAGAGAAAGTTTCTTAACGTAGAATTCGAACAACTTCTTTCAGAAGTAGATCGTATTGCTAACTCAACAGAGTTTAACCGTGTTCCACTTCTTAATGGTACTGGTTCAGTATTTGATATTCAAATCGGAACAAGAAATGATCCTTTAAGTGACCGTCTAACTTTTGATGCTTCATCTGCAGACGTGAACGTAGCAGCTCTT
Organism: uncultured Bacteriovorax sp.; assembly: GCA_964459395.1. Lineage (GTDB taxonomy): Bacteria > Bdellovibrionota > Bacteriovoracia > Bacteriovoracales > Bacteriovoracaceae > Peredibacter. Next base: position 607 of record CAYWMU010000275.1, on the reverse strand, counting down.
GGTCTGAACCTCGCTTCAGTATCTGATAAGATTTCTGCTCAGAACTCACTAGCAGCGATTGACCAATCAATCCAAACTGTATCTGGTATCAGAGCTGACTTCGGTGCTCTTCAGAACAGACTACAGTCAACGATTAACAATATTCAAGTAAGTTCAGAAAACCTTTCTGCCGCTAATTCTCGTATCCGCGATACTGATATTGCAGCAGCAACTTCTGAATTAACGAGAACAAACATCTTAATGCAAGCAGGTACTTCAGTATTAGCGCAGGCGAACCAGTCTACAACTAATGCGATCAGCCTGATCCAAGCAGCTCAGGGCTAATAGGCCTTGAGCGTGCAAGGCACGCAGAAGAAGTGACGTAAAAATAAACCCTGCAAACAACTTGTAGTGAGTGTTAAGAAACAAGTTAGTGGATAGGTGTAATTAAATTTTTAATTAACCAATAAGGACAGTAAGTCCGTTTAAAACATGGAGGTTTGAGATGATGCTAACAGGAGATTAATATGGGTCTAAGGATCAATACCAATATATCGAGCATAGCTGCTCAACGTGCTTTAGGCATAACAAAAAATAACCTGGATAGTAACCTTAGGAAGCTATCTAG
>CAYWMU010000274.1:0-3411 GCA_964459395.1 uncultured Bacteriovorax sp. | reverse complement strand
GAAAAATTGGCCGTGAACCACTGAAAGTCGATCTTTTATTTTTAAAACACTTGATGTGGCCTTCGCTCCTAAGGTCATAATAACTTGAGGTCTATGCTCACAGGTCAGCTTAACGATATCGTCAAAGAGATTATTGTTGGCAAATTCAGCTGGGTACAGAATCACTTCTTGAGGAGCGAGTTTCATCGCTGCAATCATACGCTCAAAAAGCTCTGCTGTTTTTTGTGGAAAACCGCAGAGAAGTTGATCAATAAATTGACCAGTAAATTCGGGCTCAATTTCTTCCAGAGGCCTTAAAGTCTCTGTGACAAAAATCACCTGAACCTTAGATTTTCCCTTTAAAATAACGTTTCTTATCTGCCTACTCAGTTGGTAATCATTGTTAACTGGAGACCAATCTGGAGCCTTTTTAAGGCCAATTTCAGCATTTTCTCCTATTGGGATAACTTTCTTTTCTTCCACAAATCTTTCTAAAGATTCAATAAGATGCTTTTGCTCAGTAAATCCTTTCTCAATTTTGGGAATAACCTTTGAAGAATGAGAAGGCATTAAAGAGAAGTAACGGTGCGTAAATAAGGCCTCCCCAAAGGTTTGAGGGGCAAGATCCGCTCTTAACTCAATTAATTTTTGTTTAAACAAGGCTTCCATATTCCCTTTGATACCACGAACCGGCCACTTCTTCCTAGTCTAAAAATTGGCCTAAATTCTACCGCCATTTGCCCGAAAAGTATTTTAGAACAGGAGATGCATATGTCTGATATGGATTTTAAATTTGAGAACTTTGAAGAGTATTTTGGTGGCGCTGAGGAAGTAAAAAAAATGATTGATGAGTGCAGAGTATGTGGTTCCAAGCTCTTACTTTCCCATATGCCGGATTATAAAAATCTTTTAGTTCAGGAGACTGCTCGTTGCATGGACTGCGGTTGTGGAAATCGCCGTACTATTCACATTTTAAATTAATTCTTCTTCTCACCATGCAAATAGTTATAAATGGCTTTTGCATGGTGAGTTTTTATTCCAAAAAAATTCATAAAGTCCTGAATATTGAAATCTGCTAACTCTTCCCGAGTAAGAGTGAGTTGTTTTAAAATCTTATTCTTTGTCTCCTCACCTATTCCATCAACTTCATCAAGCCATGTGTTGAGAACACGTTTTGATTCTGCTTTGTGATGAAGACGTCTTGAAAAGCGATGAGCTTCATCTCTCATAAAAACAATAATCTTAAACAAGGCCGGACACTTTGAAAGAATGTAAGGATTACTTCTACCCGGAATAATGAGTCGCTCTTCGGAACGAGAAGTTGCTTCGGACTTAAAATCTCCACGAGTGAGATCTCTCGATTTAGCTATTCCTACAACTGGTATATTTATTTTTAATTCTTTTAAAACTTCTGTAACAGTATTCACTTGAGCAATCCCACCATCAACGACAAAGACATCAGGAAGTTTTCCATTGTCTGCTCGTCGAGAGATGACTTCTCTCATCATCGCAAAGTCGTTATTACCTTCAGGAAGTTCTTGCAAATGATAATGTCGATATTTTGTTTTATCAGGGCGGCCTTCTTCAAAAACAATTTGAGAGGCAGTTGGAGATTTTCCCTGCCAAATGGCAATGTCATAACACTCTAGGATCTTAGGACGTTCTTTGAGTTTAAGAAGATCTTTTAGTTTATTTAAACCTTGATAAACGCTATCTGCATTTTCAAGTCTCACTTGCTGAGTGTCGTGGGCATGTTTCTTACACATATCAAGAAGTGGTTGATATTTTTTTATACGACCAGTGACTTTAACTTCTCCAAAAGTTTGTAGTGCCTCTTCCATCGTTTTTAAATTTTCTTCAGGGAAATCAATAACAGCAATGCCTGGTAGTATTTCATCGGGACTAGAATAGTATTGAAGAATTTTTTGATTAACTTCATCTTCTAAATCCTCAATTAATTCACTTTTTACAAAGTTAAAATTCTTGTGACCTAGAAGAAGTCCAGAACGTATCATGTAAACCGATATATCGACTTCTTCGTATCCTTCCCAATAAGACCAGAGATCAATATTTTTATCTGATTCGAGGGTTTCTACTTTTTGAGCAACGGACTTTTCTAAGAAATCATTCAGTACTAAATAATTATCTCTCAGAATGGCCGCTTGCTCGAACTCCTCATTCTCTGCACAGTTCAGCATTTTATTTTCGATAAACTTCAAAGTTCGTTTTGCTTTTATCGGACCTTGAAAGAACGAGAGTGCCAACTCTAGTGACTCTTTGTAGTTCTTATCATCAATAAGCCCTACACAAGGAGCACTACATTGTTTCATTTGATACAAGAGGCAAGGAGTCTTCCTGGACTTATATTCGTTTAATGAACAATCACGTAACCCAAAAGTTTTGGTTAGTATTCTTATGATATTGGTTAAAGGAACACCTGGTGGGAAAGGTCCATGAAAAAACTTTCCTTTTTCTTTCTTAGGTCGTCTTACATATTCGAGTCGCGGAAAAGGTTCATTATAGTTGACCTGAAGATAAGGATAAGATTTATCATCTCGCAATCGGATGTTGTACTTTGGGGTATGTTCTTTAATTAAGTTATTCTCAAGAATGAAAGATTCTGCTTCAGAACTTGTCACCATGAAATCGAAGTCATGAACATGACCAACCATAAACTCTGTTTTCACAGACTTAGCTGATTGATTAAAGTAACTGACTACTCTGCTTTTTAATTTTTTGGCCTTACCAACATAGATTACCTGATGCTTTTTATCTTTCATAAGATAGCAACCAGGTGCACTGGGAAGTTTATTGGCCTTATCGAGTAACTCTTGAAGTTTTACCATTGTGTAGTGCGCTTTGACTCTTGCGTTACATTTCAGTTATAATGAGAACAGATTATTCCAAAGGCAAGAAGCCACTCTCTTAATATAAACCAAAAGGAAAGATATGTCTCAGTTAACGGTTGGCAAAGATGTGCTCTCTTATTGTAGCAAATGTAAGCTCAACCTTGGTCATACAATTGTTGCGATGAAAGACACTCAGACGATTGCTAAAGTTAAGTGTAATACTTGCAAAACTATTCATGCATTTAAAGATCCATCGCAATCAAAAACAAAACAAACACGAGCAAGGAAGTCTACTTCTTCCACGACCAAGATTGTATCAGTTTCAGATTTGTGGATGGATAAGATGAGCAATACTACAAAAAAATCCACTCCCTATTCAGTGAGAGGAAAGTTCTTTGAAGGTGATATCATTGATCACGTCAAGTTTGGACCTGGTATTGTTGAAAAAGTCGTCGATGATAAAATTGAAGTCGTCTTCAGACACGAAATTAAAACATTAGTTCACAACAAATAAAAAAAGGGAGCAATTATGATCTGAGCCCCTTAAATCGGACAAGTTAATAAACGAGACCTAATTCAACCC
>CAYWMU010000273.1:0-3450 GCA_964459395.1 uncultured Bacteriovorax sp. | reverse complement strand
ACGTGGTTGTAATCAAGATGGTTTCCTTCTTCATCAGTGAAGACAAACGAATCGTTTAAACGCCTTTTATGAAGTTTTTCAAGGCTAGTCCTTACGTTTGCATTCATGGGAATGAAACGCGCTTTATTGGACTTTGTGGTGTTTTTAAGGCCACTTCGACCTAGACTGCGTGAAACAATAATTTGAGAGTTTACGAAGTCCACTTTGTCCCACATAAGACCCAAAACTTCGCCTAAGCGCATACCCGTGTTAAGAGTAACGACATAAAGTTCATACAAGGGATTGCCCTTAACGTAATCCAGAAAGATTTTGATTTCTTCTTTGGACCAATAGGTGAGGTCCCTTGGTGGTTCTTTAAGCTCTGGATAACCTCTAATAGGATTTTTGAGTAGGTGATTAGACCTAACAGCATCATTAAGCACTGTTTTAAAAACCATCATGACTTTATTGATCGTTCTTGGGTGTTTCCCAAGTTCGAGCATATTGTTCTCAATAGCACGGGCATGGCGAATATTAATGTCTCGAAGCTTTATATGTCCCACGATAGGGTTGATATAGTTTTTTAGATCAGCGAAATAGTTTCTCTGAGTTTGTTGCGACTTTCGATTTTTAACTTCATTTTGATACCAATCGTCTGAAAGTTCTTCAAAAGTTATTAAATTATTGATGGTAAAACCAGAGGTCTCGAAACGAATCTTTTCAATCTTCATTTCGGTCTTAAACTTATCAGCATCATACTTTCTCTCAAAAGTACGGGTGAGTCGTCTGCCGTCTGGAAGCCTTACATCAACACGATATTTGGCTTTTTTAGTTGTTCTCGTCTTAGTCATACAAGTTCCTTTGGTTAGAACTTGCTGTCTATTGCTGGCACCTGTATTCGAATGTAAAAGAGCTGTGTTTGCTTCTATAGCAAACACAGACTCGTTTTGTGAAATGAACTTGTCACACATGGTATTTCTTAAATGCCTTGGATAATAAAGGTGTGCTTAGGCTCACTTTTTCTAAAGTAGTTAGGCTTACAATCTAAAGACTCAAGAGTCTTGGTTATAAGACTAAAATCTGTACTGCTCTCTTTAGTCTCAGTAACGGGCCCAGAAGACCCCTGTGGTGGGGTCTTTGGGCCATTAATATTTGTTTTTAGTATTATTGTATTAGTCTTATTAGAGTTCACTTCCTGAACCGATACTAGTTCATTAGCTGAACTACTAGGGTTCACTTCGCTCTCTATCGATTCATTGAATTGTGCGAGATCTAATGCCTTCCTGTAGTCATGCTGAATATACTTGTAAAGATTCGAGCGATATTTAGAATCTGGGATGATCTCTATAAAACGATGACGAATAAGACTACGTAGTGCCTTTGCGATTGTGGCCTTACTTCCAATATTTGAATCCTTCATAATTCTTTCATAACTTGGAAAGCTAGGCGTGTAGCTTAAAAGCACGATACAAACGATCTTTTCCGCGGGTGTTAATAGGGGAGAGCGGATAAGATCATTAGGGATTTTTGAGAAATTTCCCATGATTTCGTGGGAGTTTACTGGGATTTGATTGATTTTAGACATAGGTCCTCCTTGGCCTTAAAAAAGCCGGAAAATTCAGGACTTTTTCCTGAAAAAGTTAATAATTTGTTGTTGTAAAAATCTGGGATAATTCAGTACTAATTCAGGGAAAAGTTCGGAAAAATGCTGGAAAAGTGCTGGTTTTGATCATTACTATTCCAATGTTATAAGTACCGATGAAAACCCAGACTTTTCCCGATATTTTCCCTGATTTTTCCCTAGAAATTCCCGCTGTTTTTCTTAAGTTCTTCTATCCAGCGGATGAGGTCATTTTGGTCAAATCGGATGAGACGACCTATTTTGATAAATGGGATTTCTCGCCTAAAAATTGCCGTGCGAAGGCGGGACTTTTTGATTTTCAAGAAGTCACAAGCTTCTGAAAAAGTGATTAGTCCTGGTTGAATTGTGCTCATCATATATCTCCTTTGTTTGAGAGCTGTGTTCTGCGATATTGCAGAACTTCAACAAGGCTATTGTGATTAATTCTTTTTGTGGGCCCTTAATAAAGGGGTCTCGGATTTAGACCCCTTTATTAACACCTTTTCTGAATAGAGAGATCTTTGTTCTTATATTTCTCTCGTTTATTTCGAATTGTTTAAATATGTTGAATTCGTTTTGAGTGAAGCTTTTAAGATATTTTGTAATGATCGGTATATAATAAGGTGTCTCTTGTTTGATGATTTCTGATAGATCAAAGAGGAATTTGTCATAGTGTTTATATGTTGGCCTGTTGGATGGGTTAAATTCTTTTATGAAATCTTTGGAGAGGGATAGAGGATCGAAACCTATTTCAGAAAATATGTTTTCGACATTAAACTTCTTATGAAAGATTTCCATAATTTCAAGTTGGAATTCAGCTAACTCAACTCCGAAATCAACATTTTCATATTTGCCAGCATAAGATTGAATTAACTTATCGAGGTTGGCTTCAAAAGTTCTTTTAAAATCGTTATTTGCTTTTTCTTTTATCAGATAATCCTTAACGTACTTTCGGGTATGAACTTCTTTTTTGAAATTAGGGTAAAATTCCCTCGTTATATCAAAGATTTTTTCTTTTGATTTTGGAGTGACATTAAGTTTTTTTACATTGGTTTCAATGATCTTAAATATTCTGTGTGTCACTCCGAAGTTGTGACTATTATAAGGTTCAAATAGGTATGGTTCTAATACTTGTTTTTCTACTCGTTCATACAGTCTTTGATGACTCAAAGATTTAGCATAGTCTTTTCTAAAGTATTTTATCCTTTCAATACAGTAGGGATCTAATTGACGATTAACTTTCTTTCGAATCTTTTTCAGAAAATGGACATTCTCTGACTTTTTCACTTCTCTAATGGTCATGTTTTTAATTTACATCTTTAGTTGCATCAAGTCATCTTAAGATGTTTAATGTAGTTTTAGGCACTTAGCTTGTTTTCTGTGCAAGAAAATGTTATAGAATGTTATGGAATGCTATTAAGTGTTATGCTATTCTACCGAAGAGGAGTTTATGGAAGTTATTATCACTGAATGGGCGAAGCAGAGTTATTTGGAGCTTAAAAATTCTCAGGCTTTTACTAGAAATGAATATAAAAATGCTTTGAGACCTGATGCAGAATTGCTGAAAAAGTATCCACACGATCCTAAGTTTAATCAATCTAATTTCTGGGGCCCTGCAGTAGATACATCAAATAACACTATTCCAAATGGTTTTAAAATGAAGTGGCATAATATAGGAAATGGTAAGGTTCAGCTTAGACTCCTTGTTGCGATTATAGAAAGTGAATTGAATGGCATTAAAGAAAATCGTGCTTTTTTATGCAACTCATATGTTAAGAATAATTCATCTCAAGATAAACGAGTGATGGAAAGATTAAAAATAAAAATAACAAGAATCGTTCAAGGAAATT
>CAYWMU010000272.1:0-3458 GCA_964459395.1 uncultured Bacteriovorax sp. | reverse complement strand
TTACGCAAACTAGGCAATTGAACGGGTTCCTTTCTCATCTCATTTCGAAGCCCGAGGGCCTCAAAACTTTTAATCATTTATTCAAATTTCAAAGAGCGACAACTTCTAGTCCAGTGTGATCTGGCGTTTTAACTACTTAATTCGTCGTGAAGTGTTCATGGATAATAAGGATTCACTTATTGTTCGTCAAGCCCTTTTCGCAATTATTTAAAAAAAAATTATGATTATTTTTAATTGCCCCTATTTCTTCAAGAAAAACCCTGCTTTTTCAAGCATTTGAACAACTTGATTCTCGAAAGTTTTTATCTCTTCGGAGGTTAAAGTCTTATCAGAATTTGAAAAAGTTGTGCGAATTGATACAGTTTTTTCATCATCATTTAAGGCAAAAACATCAAGAATCGTCTTCTCTTTGAGTTCCTTTATTTTTAATGATTTCAATGCATTAAGAACTTCTACTGCAGGAGTATCCTTCCCCATAACAACAGTGAAATCACAGCTTGAACTAGGAAATTTCGCGATAGGACTATACTTCACCTTATCTTTAAGCTCTCTTTTTTCAAGATCTGTAATGTCTATGATGGCCAATGATAGGAATCCCTTCATCTTAAAGTTTTTTAACACGAGTGGATGAACAGTTGTAATTCCACCAGAAAATTTACCCATAATCTGAATATTCTGGAATTCATGAGGATGAAGCCCTTTCCAACTATCAGGCATAAGATCATTTTTAAACTTGGTAGAAGGTGGTGCGAAGTTAAACGCTACATTCAATGAAGATAAAAGTTTTTCAATGATATTTTCTAGTTCGATGAAACGAGTCTTCTTCTTAGAGTAAAGACCTACGAGAAGTTGACTTCTCTCATTCTCATAACCGAGATAACTTCTCCCTAATTCGAAGAAAGCAAATTGATCAAAGTTCTTATGGTTGACGGCACTCATCTCGATCGCATGTGGAATCATTGATGGGCGCATACGATCGTGATCAACTGAAAGTGCATTAACAAGAACGAGTTCTTCATTTTTAACTGGCCACATCGCTTTCTCAAGAAGGTCATTCCCAATGAGAGGATAAGTCATTACTTGCAGAGAGCGGGCATGATTAACTAAGAAGTCCTGAATCTTGCGGTGAAAGATTTTTTTATGATCAAGACGAACAGGTTTAATATCCATTACAGGTGAAACTGGTTTGATATTATCATAACCAATCATACGTCCAATCTCTTCAATCAGGTCTGCTTCGCAAGAAATATCCTTTGTCGTTCTGTAAGTAGGTATCACAACGCTAAAGACACCATTTGCAAAAGTTGTTTTGAAATCAAGAGATTCAAAAATCTTTTGAATTCTTTCTGAAGGGATCTCCATTCCAAGACGAGAGATAATAAGGTTATGAGAGATATTAAAAGTTAGCTCTCTTGAAAATTTTTCTTCATCAGCATATCGAGAAACGCTTCCTTCAACTTTTGCTTCAGAATTACATTCCGTAATGAGTTCAACCAGACGGAGAAGAGTCCTGTAACAAAGGTGTGAATCAAGAGTTTTTTCAAATCGTTGTGAGGAATCTGTTCTCAGACCTAGACGAACAGACGTTTTACGAACTTCTGTCGCATCCCAGTTGGCAACTTCAATAAATATATCTTTGGTGCTTTCATCAACAGAGGCACTTGCTCCTCCCATAATTCCAGCAAGAACAAGATTTTTTTCCTTATCAGCAATCACTGTATCAGAAGGAACAAGCTTTCTTGAAACTTCATCCAACGTTACAAAATCTGCTTCAGTGTTTAGCTTTTTGATAAAGAGAGTATCGCCTGCAATTTTATTACGATCAAAAATATGGTTAGGAAGACCAAGCTCAACCATCACATAGTTTGAAATATCGACGATTGAGTTAATAGAACGAAGTCCTACTGCCTCTAGGCGGTTCTTAATCCAAGAGGGAGTTTCTACTACTTTTATATTAGAAATCGAAAGACCTAAGTAGGTTTGGCAGCTTGAATCTTTTGAGACCTCGACTTTAATTGGACCAGCACCTGTTCCTAGTTTGGCCTCAATCTTTTTTTTCCATGAATCGTTGTATGGATTATTCAAAGGAAGATCAAAAGCTGCTGCAAACTCTCGAGCAAGACCGAAGTGTCCCCATAGATCTGGTCTATGAGTAAGAGACTTATTATCAACATCCAAAAGAACATCGGTATCGGCCTTTAGGTACTCGGCCATGGTTGTCCCTGGGCGAGAAGATCCATCTAAAATCATAAGTCCGGCAGACTCTTCAGAAAGCCCAAGTTCCACCTCTGAGCAAAGCATTCCTTCTGAAAGTACGCCACGAATCTTTTTAGGTTCAAGAGTCATACCATTAGGAAGAGTAGTACCATTTTGAGCATAAGGAACTTTGAGTCCAACAGCAACGTTTTGGGCACCACAAACAATCTCTTTGGTTTCAGGCTGACCGTAATTTATAGTCACAAGATTTAGTTTGTCAGAGTCCGGATGAGGTCTCATTGAGACAACTTCCGCCACAAGTACTTTTTTAAGGAACTCTCCCTTAACAATCACATCCTCTACCTCTGCTGTAGCAAGGGTGAAACGAGATGAAATCTCTTTTGGAGAAAGCTCGGGAAGTTTTACAAAATCATTAATCCAATTAAGTGAAATAAGCATATATCTTTAACCTTAGTAAGTTTTAAATTGTGAGTTGAAACGAAGATCTCCTGAATGAAGATGACGGATATCATCGATTCCGTATCTCATCATCACAAGACGATCGAGCCCTAAACCAAAGGCAAAGCCATTATGTTTTTCTGGATCAATACCACCAGCACGTAATACATTTGGATGAACCATTCCACATGGTAGTAGTTCAACCCACCCTACTTGCTTACATACAGAGCATCCTTTACCTGCACAAATAAGACATCTGATATCGAGCTCAAAGCCTGGTTCCACAAAAGGGAAAAAACCTGGGCGAAGACGAACTTCTACTTCTTTCTTAAAGATTTCAGTAAGGAGTGTTTTCATAAAATAAATGAGGTTTCCAACAGAGATATTTTCACCAACCATCATTCCTTCAAGCTGGTGGAAAACCATTTCATGGCTGGCATCGGTTCGCTCACAACGGAATACTTTTCCAGGTCCTACAAAACGAAAAGGAGGTTTTCTTTCCTTCATCCCACGGATTTGAATAGTAGAAGTGTGGGTTCTTAGAAGATGCTTTTTATCTGCAAACCAAAAAGTGTCCTGCATATCACGAGCGGGGTGAGTTGCAGGAATGTTAAGAGCTTCAAAATTATGGAATTCATCCTCAATATGTGGTCCATCGAGAACTTCAAAGCCCATAGAAATAAAGATATCTTCAATCTCTTGTTGAATCGTTGTCACCGGATGAAAACCTGCGGCCTGAAGACCAAGATCTAAAACGGAGTCAGTTAGTGAGAAATCGATCTTATCTTTTTCAAGTTTATCAT
>CAYWMU010000271.1:0-3466 GCA_964459395.1 uncultured Bacteriovorax sp. | reverse complement strand
GGAATCTGAGTATCAGCAGTCGCTGTAGAAGCGTAGTTAATAACTTTGATTCTAAAAATGACACTTTCTGAAAGAGTATTTGCCGGTAAGAAACCATCTGGAATGGTGAAGGCAAGTCTTCTATTAGTATGATAGTCTCCATCACTTAGATAAGTTCTAGGAGTCGTTAATAATGTTGAACAGACACTATCAAGAAGAGAAGCTGAACTACATCGAGCGAGTTGAATAATATATTCATCTCTCTCAGGGTCATCCAACTGAACTTGGAAAATAGCAGTCTCTTTCTCTGTGAAGGTTACCGTTGAAGAAGTATTCAAGTAAGTATTAACAGAGGTAATTGTTGGAGCGTAGTTAATCTCTCTCACATTAAGATTCCAAGTGAGTGAAGAAACTTTTTGAGTGGTAGTATATGGAGAGTTTTCATCTGTTACTTCAACACTCACACGCCACTGATCTAAAGTAGGGTCAATTGATCCAAGAGTATCGTGAGAAGGAACTCTAAACTCACACGTGAAGACAGGATCATGTGGATCACTGAATAGCTTCTGACAGCTACTATCGACAGTTGTCGCTCCACGGGTTAGGCGACCTGTATAAGCAACTCGGGCACCATGCTCGTCTTGAACGGAGAAGGCGACTCTAAGAATATTATCGGCAATACCATTATCTTGAGTGATTTGGCAGTTATTACGAACGCTACCAACTTGAGAGCCACAAGTTACTGAAGTTCCCGTATCGACAAAAGTGAGTACAGGAGGAAGGTTTTGTGGTTCTACCTGAATATTCCATAGAAGTGGGTAAGCACCCGCATCGTAGCGACTGTACTCTTCGCCTGTTTGTGTATCAAAAACTCTGGCCGTAATGCTTGTACTCCAAGATAAGTCAGGATTTGCATTTGAAAATACAATTGCATTCTGAACTGCTATGGGAGCATCGCTTAGACAAATCTCATCATTTGAACTGTTGGTTGTTCCTTCGTAAACATGACCTGTAGAATTTCCAAGGTAGTAGCGAACAGTCACTCCATTTCCATAACGACCATCAGGATCAGAGACCTGAACACAGAACTGAGATCTAGTACTGGTTCCGTATGAAAAATTTGAAGGTGTTAAATTCGAGTAAGGGACACCGTTAAATGCTCTAATTGTACTGGCGCTGTCTCCTGGAACAGGAGTGTGGGAGTTAACAATAAATCCAAGGCTAGGATGGAGAATAGTTATATCCCATGAGTAGGTACTAAAGTTTGTTATACCATCCATGATACTTGCTTCAAGACGGTAGTTACCAACATAGTTATTAAATGGCGCTGTTGGTGCAGGAATGTGACGAAGTGGATTAGACGGATTAAAAGTGAAGCTCACCATTTGAGGTGCATCGGTATTAATTAAAGGGTCAACTTCAACTAAATCCGGCTGAGTGGTACCCGTGAGCTTAATAAGTCTCCATCTCACGAGAGGAGTATCCATCTTTCTACCATTGTTTAAGACATTGAATGAGAAAGTGCTCCCTACATTAACTGGATTTTGAGTAATTGGTAAACTTAATCCTGGACTAAAATTTTGACCATTCGGAGTAGGATCATTAGTTAATTGAAGAGAGAAATCGTGAGAGTCGATAATTGAATTAGAAGTAGCATCAAGAATCTGAGCAGTAATAATGTGACTCCCAACTGCACCATACAGATCAGAGTTAGGAATCAGTGAAATAGTATAAGGGTGATCTGTAATATCGGAAGAGGGAGCACTTGGGGTGTAGATAGTTGTCTGTGACCCATTAAAATTTCTAATCCATCGAATACGGTAACTTCGATTATAAGGGTTTTCCACCATTACAGTGAAGGAGAGAGAGGAGCCGGAACTTGCTGTTGCAGTGATACCACCTGTTGGTACAGGAGACTTAATTTTAATGAAAGAAGTTTCACTTGGATTAACAGGTAAACATCTTCTTTGGGTAGGACTGAATGCTTCATTAGCTCCGCATTCCGTTTGCTTTGCTTGAGGCACGCAACCAGTGATCGCCATACTAGCGATGATAATTGTCCATAGAGTAAATAACTTGAAACCTACCATAGTCTCTTCCTTGATAATCTATCAGTAGCTTTATCGGGCTTTTCCCGAAATTTCTTAGCCATACTCCAAGGGAGAGGAAAAAAATGCCATTTATTTTGGGCGGTAGAGCTTATATTGAATTTACAGAAGGTGGAAAACTTTTAGACAATAGAGGAGACCAAGGAGATTAAGAGATGTTTTCTTTTTTTAAATCTGATTCTGAAGTAAAAGAATCGGCTAAAACGATCGCTTTAATGAACCAAAAAGGTGGAGTAGGTAAAACTACAATGGCCTTTAACTTGGCCCACTCTTTTGCTCAAGATAAACGTGTTCTTTGCATAGACATGGATCCTCAAGCAAATTTTAGCTCCCTTTTTATGGAAAACACGGCCGACGTAAATATTTATCATTTACTCGTTAATTCTCTTAAAGAACTGAGACCCCTTCATACTCCTTATATGCTCGAAGATGTGATTCAAAACATCTCTTCCAATATTGATCTTATTCCATCAGGGCAGGAACTTTCTGGTTTTGAGTTAACGGTGGCCGGAATCAATGCTCCAAGGCAGCTCATTTTAAAGAAACTTATAGAAAAGCATGACCTAAAAACGAAATACGATGTCATCATTATAGATGGCCCACCGACGCTAGGTCTTCTGGTTGTTAATATAATGTGTGCTTGTGATGGGGTGCTTTTCCCATTCGTTCCTGATCGCTTCTCAGAACAAGGCCTCATTAACATGCAGAATGTTTTGAGTGATATCGAAGAAATGCAGATCTGTGCTGTTCCAAAAAATCTTGGATATATTCCAAACCTTTTCGATTCCCGACGAAAACAGGCGGGACTCGATATGGAAAAAATTAAAGAGACTCTTAAGTCAGGTGTTATTCACACTGCATTTTATAATAAGGTACAGTTTGGTAGGTCCTTGGCCCAGAGAAAGTCTGTTTTTGATTACAAAGGGGCCGAATTTGTAGAGCTGCAAAAACAGTTTAGTCACTTAGCAGTCTCGATTGAAAGGGAACTGGGATTATGAAGCAAAAAAATCCGCTCTATTTGGTAAAAGGTAAAACGGTTCATCCAACTCAAAATATTTGGGAATATGTAATTGAAAAGTTCAATTTAAGGCCAGTTATCAATATTCTTTTTCAGCTTATCAGTTTTATTCTTGAACAGGTAAAAGACTATCCTAGCTTTGTTTTTGCTCGTCAGTTTATCGAGAATGTAATCGAAAAAATCCAAGGCTTGAGAACTCGCTTTAGTTAAGGACCTCTTCTTCTCGGAGCAGAAGTGCGAGTACGAATAACATCTTCTGTGTTTTGTCCAAAGTAAGTGGATTCAAGATCTAAGTCATTACTGTCATTCTCAACATTTTCTCTTTGACCTAAAACATTTATATTGAGGGAACGCTTGGATG
>CAYWMU010000270.1:0-3489 GCA_964459395.1 uncultured Bacteriovorax sp. | reverse complement strand
ACAACGGACAGTAGTTCACAAGAGGTTCATCAGTAATGATAACCCCTGCCGCGTGAATCCCTGCATGGCGGTTCAGACCTTCGAGACGTTTTGAAATTTGAAGGATTCGTCTGATCTTTGGATCATTATCTTCGAGTTCTTTAAGTTTAGGTTCTGTATCAATGGCCTTTTGTAGACCAATCCCTAATTCATCAGGAACAAGTTTTGCAAGAGTATCAGATTCTGCATAAGGAAGTGCAAAAACACGGGCCACATCACGAAGAACAGCTTTGGCGGAAAGTGTTCCGAAAGTAATAATCTGTCCTACTTTATCTTCACCATATTTTTTTGTTACGTACTCAATAACTTCCTGGCGTCGATCCTGACAGAAGTCGATATCAAAGTCAGGCATAGAAATACGTTCAGGGTTAATAAATCTCTCAAAGAGAAGGTTATATGGAATAGGGTCAACGTTAGTAATATCTAAAGCGTAGGCCACAAGAGAACCCGCACCAGAACCACGACCAGGTCCTACGGGAATACCTTGAGACTTGGCCCACTTGATGAAGTCCGATACGATTAGGAAGTATCCAGTAAAGCCCATCTGACTAATAATTGAAATTTCTGTTTCTAATCGTTCTTCGTACTGAGGTTTGAGTTCTGTCTCCCAATTATCTTTGGCAACAAGATCTCTAAAGTGGGGTCCTTCAAATCTCTCTTTAAGTCCCTCTCGAGACATACGAGTAAAGTACTGCTCTTCTGTTTCTCCTGTATGGATTTCAAATGTCGGAAGAAGATAGATTTGCTTACCATTCTCATCTTCCCAAGTGATTTCAAGATTACATTGATCAGCGATTTTTAGAGTATTGTCACAAGCTTCTTGAATGTAGCTAAAAGCATTTCTCATTTCTTCAGGAGATTTAAAATAGAACTCCGTCGTTGTGAGCCTCATTCTTTTTTCATCATCAAGAGTTTTCCCTGTCTGAATACACATGAGAACTTCTTGAGCTGTGGCATCTTCGCGGGTCACATAGTGACAATCATTGGTGGCCACAATAGGGATATTGTGACTTCGAGCAAACTCTACAATTTTTCTATTTACTTCAACTTGTTCAGGAATACCATTTTCTTGGATTTCAAGATAGAAATCGTCACCAAAAACTTCTTTAAATTTCATGGCCGCTTGAAAAGCACGATCATCTTGACCTGTAAAAAGGTTGTAACCCACTTCCCCTTTCAAACAAGCAGATGTTGCAATTAAACCTTCTGAATGTTCCCGGAGAAGTTCGATATCAGCGCGTGGCTTGTAATAAAAGCCCTCTGCATAAGCTTTGGATAAAAGCTTACATAAGTTTCTATAACCAGTAATATTTTTGCAAAGTAAAATCAGATGGTGAATCTGGTGCTTACCTTCAATCTCGTCTTGAGAATCTAGAGTTTTTAAATTTCTCGGAGGTCTTCGATCGTGACGAGAACCAGGAGTAAAATAAATTTCTGAACCAAGGATTGGTTTAATCCCCGCTTTAATGGCCCTCGTGTAAAAATCAATAGCGCCAAACATGTTTCCATGATCGGTACAAGCGATGGCCGGAACATTAAGTTCTTTTGCGCGCACAAATAAATCATTCAAGCGAATAGCACCATCGAGAAGTGAGTACTGCGAATGAAGGTGGAGATGCACGAAACTATCTTTTCGCGTATTATAAAAATCACTACCAATGAATGGATTTTTCATATGTGAGGGGCCCTTAATTATGACTATATTAATCTTCTTACACGATACCCTGAATGCTATTGTATGACAAAATCAACAAGCTGCGCCAAATACTTATAATCCAATTGATTCCCTCAGATAATTGGCCTATTTATTCCTAGAAAAAGAGACTTAGTTGCGGTACGTAAAAAGTTAGGAGATTTACTATGTTTAATGAAAAAGATCTTGCTCTCAGTACGGAGCTGATTGAGGCCATTACCTTCTTCTCTCAAAAAGGTTGGAGTCCGGCCACTTCTACAAACTATTCAGTTCGTTCCTCTTATAATCCAAATAACTATATTATCTCTCGTTCAGGGGTCGATAAATCTCGTTTTATGTATAAGGATCTCATTCTAATTGATGATGAAGGCCAAATTCTTGCGCCTTTTGATATCCAAGGAGTTAAGTCTTCTGCTGAGACAGAAGTCCATACCGATATATATCGTCGCTTCCCAGAAGCTCAGTGCGTACTCCATACCCACTCCCTTTTAGGTACAGTTTTCTCTCAGCTTTATCAAAAAGAAGGTTACCTCCTTATCGAAGGTCTTGAACTTTTAAAAGCTTTCGATGGAAACCTTACTCATGAAATGAAAGAAATCGTTCCTATCGTTCCTAACTCACAACACATTCCAGATATTATTCGTGATATGGAAGAAAACTATAAAAAGTACCCCGATATTCATGGCTTTCTCATTGCGGGTCATGGCCTTTATACATGGGGTAAAGACATTGCAACAGCTAAACGTCATATTGAGGCCTATGAGTTTTTATTTGAGTGCCTCTACACAATGAGGAGAATGTAATGGCAATCCTAACTTTACTAGACCCTATTGAAAAAACAATAAACGACCCTTCTGAAATTAAAGCTTATATGAATGAGCGTGGAATTATTTTTGAGCAATGGGAAGCTTCCATCCCTCTCAAAGATACAGACTCTCAAGAAACTATCCTTAAGGCCTATGAGCATGAATTAAGGCCTTATATGGAAAAGCATGGCTATGTGAATGCTGATGTTATTAATGTTCACAAAAACACTCCAAACATTGAAGCTGTTCGTGCAAAATTTTTGAGTGAGCACACTCACTCTGAAGATGAAGTTCGTTTTTTTGTTGATGGCGAAGGCGCATTCTACTTTCATCTTCAAGAGAGAAAAGAAGTCTTCAAGCTTCTCTGTCAAAAAGGTGATTTTATTTCTGTACCGAAAGGATACACTCACTGGTTTGATCTCGCTCCGACCTATTTTGTTAAGGCCATTCGAGTTTTTCAATCTCCTGAAGGTTGGGTAGCTAGTTACACAAACTCTAACGTCGATAAAAAGTATATTCATGAATAAACTATTTCTTTTTGATATTGAAGGAACAACAACAGACATAGACTTTGTTCACAAAGTTCTTTTTCCTTACTCAAAGGAGAAGATGGCGCAATTTCTCTATGACAATTCAGAAAACAAAGAAGTTCTCAGCGCATGCGATGAAGTAAAGAAAACAGCACTAGAAGAAGAAGGACAAACTCTTGCTTCTCTAGATGATATTTCAAATAAACTCATTTCATGGATTGAAAATGATAGAAAGCATGGTGCCCTGAAAACTATCCAAGGTCTTATTTGGGATCATGGTTACAAAAATGGTGACTTTAAAGGTCACGTTTATGAAGACGTAAAACCCTTCTTTGAGAAAATAAAAAGCTTAGGACACACCAGTGGAATTTATTCATCAGGTTCCGTTCATGCACACACGCTTATTTATGCATATTCTACC
>CAYWMU010000269.1:0-3493 GCA_964459395.1 uncultured Bacteriovorax sp. | reverse complement strand
TGGGAAGGATAAGAATCAATACTGTGATTAAGAAGTCTGATCTTGAATCCCATCCAAGGAAGTTCTACATCTTGGTTAAGTGCAATAGGAGAGTCTTCCCATTTATTTTCATCTTTATTGAAATAGGCCAAGTGAGTTCCGAAAAGGAAGAGATTTGGTTTGTTTTCAAAAAGCTTTTTACTAAAGATTCGATAAGGGGATCTTTCATCGAGATCCATCTTATGATCTAAAGGAAGAGGACTCATTCCTGGAAGAAAAGAGAGTTTTTCACCTTCAAAATCAACTTCAATTCTCTCACTGCCGGCGCCCTTTGTCTTTTTGACGGTTTCAGGAGCGATACACTTCTGAGACTCTGCATTCCATACAATAAGCCCTTCTTTGGTGTTTTTTCCAAAACAAGGAGCCAGACTAATAGGCATGTAGTGCACATTAAGAGGCCCGAGGGTCATCGTGTTAGTAAAGTCAGAGAGGGGATGAAGAGTTAGAGTGATCTGTTCTCCAAAGTTTTCTGTATAAAGATTGTAGCGTGAAGAGCTTTGGGCCTCATCCTCTTCGGTCATAGGAATCCACGACAACCTATCTTCTGCAAAAGGATAATAGTTTTTTAGCTTAATCCCCTCGTATTCGAGGTCTAAGTTCTTCGGAGAAGACACGTAAGGAAGGTTCACGCTGACTTCCTTACCTTGAGCAGGGAAACGGATACTAAGCTGATCTTCATTAATTAAGATATCCCTTGTCGCTAGGTTTGGGGCCAAAGTGATAGTTCCATCTACCCCTGATTGATACGTAATCCATGAACCTAAAAAGATGATGATGAGCCCTGCATGAATCATGTAGAAGCCATAAAGATGTTTTTTAGGGGGGAGTCGGATCAGGGTGGCAAAGAGAATAGAAAGAAACATCCCGAACTGAACCATCATGAAGGGGACTGACTTATAAACCAAGCGGTTTGCATAATCCGTTCCATGATAGGATTCCATAAAGGTTCCGTACCCCAGATAGATAGCAAAAATAGTAATAATGACTACGGCAAACTTCATATTGCCGAAGAATAGCTCAACCTTTCGGTAGTAATGTGTAATTGTCTTCATAATTGTGGAGTAATTTCTCATACACCACTTCGATTGTCACTGGCCAAGAACCCTTTTAATGAGAGCTAAGATACCAAAAATTAATGGTTGATGAAGTAAATAGATTTTTAAGGAATGGATTCCGAGGAAGTGAAATCCGGGTATCCTGAATTTATTTAAAAAGTCCAAGCGAGATAAAAATGGTGCCAAATTAAGTCCTAGAAGGATGGCCCAGAACCATGGATAGATTGGAATAAAATCCATACTAGGTCGGTTAAAAAGAGAAGAAACCCATTTGATATCATAATCAAGGACGTATTGAAGAAACAAAATGATGAACATTAGGCTCCAGGACGCCCTAGGATACCTAACAAGCGGTGCAATGAAGATTGACCCGAGAAATATACAATGGAGAGTTCCAAGGAAAATCCACTGACTTGGAAACATAATATAGGTAGTAAGAGAAATGACGAGTGCTGATGCTCCTAAAATAAGAGATCTTCTTCTTACAAAATCCCAACGAACGGCATTTTTGTGCACAAAATAACTTGAAAAGCCTACACAGAATAAAAAGGTGAAGGCAATCACGCGAGGAAAGGCATACCAGAAACCAGTGCTCATATCCAATTGGATAAAACCTAGGATCTTGAGGTCGTAAGTAAAATGAAAGATCACCATCCAAACGACGGCAAGACCTCTGAGTTGATCGAGAAAAGAAAACCTATTCATTGCTATTATCCAGAAAGATAAAGAAGGGTTTACTGGCCACTACTTTGAATGGACCTGAGGCCCGATTCGAGAGTCCTAAGCTTGAAAGAGGATGAAAATCTAAGTTTCCTGTGTAGGATAAATCCCCTGTGAGAGTGATATTTTGGGGGTATAATGTCCCAATGGAGATCCTACCATGATGCTCAAACTCCTGATTTCCACTTCCAAAAAAAATAAATTGTGGGATCTCTCCCTCATATAAAATGATTCGATGACTGTTGTTTGTAAGAAGATGCAAGAAAATCTCACCGAAATTAAACAGTTCGTGATCCCTTCTTCCTCCTAAGAAACCATAAAGATGTAGGGTATAGGCATTAGTATTTTCAAAGAGAGAAAGAGCAAGTGCGAGATCCGATTGACTCTTATCAGGTGAGAATAAAAATGCATTCTTTGAATCTATCCTCTCAAGATATGAATCATTATCTCCGATCCACACATCAATGTTTGGCACAAAGCTTGCCCCACCATCCACTGCGAGAGTGGGAAAAGGCTTTAAAGGTGAACTCGGGGAAATAGGCCCTACGATGTTCCACTCAAGTTTATCTTGAAGAGAGGTTGGAAGTTTCATATTCTTTCTTTTTTTCTACAAGTGTAACGTTAAAGTCAAAATAGGTATAGGGAGTTTCGAGATGGTTGAACTAAAGTCCAAAAGAAGTCAGGAAAAACTAAATTCTCCTCGATTCTTTGGAGCTCCTCGTGAAGGGATGAAGCCTTTCACAGGGCGTCCTCTTAACCTTCTCATTGGGTTTGATATTGAGAATGGAAATGTCAAAAATTTGTCATTTGATGGCACTCTAGAGACATGGCTCCAAGTTTGCTTAGAAGCATGGGGCGACATGATTGAAGGCAAGCCTCTCGAGAGAATGGATCAAATAAGCCTGAAAGAGACAGAAGCCTATCTGAGAGATCGCAACTCAGAACTCTCCATTGAAGGTTTGGATGCGGATGATGAGGAACTTTTTAGGGCCATTACCAGCTGGGCCAAGACCTATGTGCCACAAAAAAATGTCTCAAGTTATATGTTTGCTCCTTCGATGGGACCTTTTCGTAACCTCAAGCTTTCTGAAAAAGTGAGAGAAATGAAGAATTTTTTATCATCCGAAGAAGTTTTTTCTCTTTATACCCCCCTTCCATTACCAGAGCTAGTTGACGTTGAGGACCTTACTGTTTATATCGATTCTCCTTACTCTTCAGAGGGAGAAAGGGACCTTTTTGAAAAATTGCACATGTTGGGGATTGAGGTTTTTAGGGATGAGGATTTAAATTTTATACCCGAAGGGTAGTTTCTAGAGGATCATATTAAAAAATCTGTTTGATTTAATGAAAAAGTTATTACTACAATAGACGTTAGAACAGATTTGAGAAAAGTGAAGGATCAGAAAAAGTGCTAGAATTTAAAGAAGCAAAAAAAGAAGAAGACGTTGTGAATCTGTCTAAGTTTGATATTCAGGCTTTTACTGATACTCAGGATTTTTCATGGAGTCTGGAAAATATAAAAAAAGAAGTTCAAACTGGTTGGCGCCTCTTTTCGGTTATGGCCGAAGACGAGATTGTAGCAGCAGTCCTCATTAAGCAGGATAACTCGGCTCTTTTGACTAAGAACACTCCGATCAAATTGGCATTTCAAGGGAATGGATTCTCTCATCAAATTAAGT
>CAYWMU010000268.1:0-3512 GCA_964459395.1 uncultured Bacteriovorax sp. | reverse complement strand
AAGAGCCGAGAGTAAAGAACTTGGCACTCTTATTTATTTTCTTGATTTGTCGTCTGATCCAAATTCTCTTAAAAACAGAATCTCTGATATATAACTTTTTACTTAAAATCATTTATCGCTCCATCTCTCTTTCTCTAATACCAAGACTGGCAAGGGCAACTGGAACTTCGTTTTCTTTGATCCCTCTTAAGAAATCGTTTAACCCTTGGGTAATATAAAGACTTGGAGATTTAATCTTCAATCTTTTTATCTCTGCATTTTTCCCCTGGGAATAAACAAGACCGGTCTCACCATTAGGAGCTTCTAAAGCAAAGTAATGAAACTCATTATTCTTCTGTTTGAGCTGATGAACCCACTCATTTTGAGCTAAATCTAAATCAATTAAACCAAGGGGCAAGTTATCTAAAACTTGAGTTATGATCCTTGAACTTTGAATCATCTCTTCGAAACGAATGAGATAACGGTCAAATGATGTACCATTAACACCTACAGGAACATCAAAATCAATATCTTGATAAAAATAAACTGGGCGAGATTTCCTTAAGTCGTAGTTTACTCCAGCAGCTCTTAAGTTTGGTCCACTAATCCCGTTCTGAAGAACAGAGTAAGAACTTACCTTGGTATGATTGATGAGAGTCCTAAACTTACTATTTGCTAGAAGATACTGGTGATAAAGAGTTATGTTCTTTAAGAATATTTTATTGAATTCCTGAAATTCGATAATCCATCCTGCAGGAATATCGAAACTCAATCCTCCGACTTTTATCACGCCTTGACCGTAGCGATTTCCCGAGAAAGCTTCAAACAACTCACACACTCTTTCATATGCATCTAGGTAAAAAAGAGATTCGTTCAACTCTAAAAGATGGCACATTTCATAAGTAACAAAAAGATGTTCCGCAATTCTTGAAAGCTCCCATAAGACAATTCGTAACCCCTTGGCCCTTTCGGTAATCTCAAGTTCAAGAATCTGCTCTAGGTTAATTACCCAAGCGGAAGAATAGAACGGGGATGCGAAGTGATTCATATGCTCTAAAAGATAAGCAATATGACTATGATCTTTTTTTGTAAGCTCAAGCTCTACTCCTCTAAATTTCGAACCTAAGCGAGTTTTTACATCTACAACTTTAAAAGGATCAAAACAGTAGTAAGCTTCAAACTTTCCGAGAGTCTTTTTTGAAAATAAATCACCATGGGCCCAGCGCCAACTTTCCTGAGGATAGGGACTTTCACTTTTATTAGGATTGTAAGGAAGTTTGGGTGGCTTAAATGTTTTTGCTTCTTCTTTTTGTTCCCAGTCCGAAGAAAAAATATTTCTATTTTTCTCCGTTAAAAACAAAGACTCCAAGGCCATATCGAATTTAATATCAAATAGATCTCTCTGCTCTCTTAAAGCATAAAGCGATGACGGATAAAAGTTAGCTATACTCGGAATAACCTCACCTTTATAAAACTGCACATGGAGATGAAGTCGTTGATGAGATTCTAAATTGGCAACAATAATATCTAGTTCAAAATCAAATGGAGTGTTGCTTGGATTTCTAAGAGCCACGACATCTATGAAGTAAATGTAATTAAGGTCTTCCTTAATTACTTGAACCCAATTAATAAGATCTTGTGGACGACAATAAAGATGATGCTCATTATGAGCAGCTTCATACTGTTTATTGACAATTGAAAAGAGTCTTTTTTCTTTCTGAAAGGAAATATTATCGAACATGGGTTAGTTTCTTTTTACACTCATTTAAGGCCCAAATCATCGTTTCAGGATTTAATTGGGATTCATTTACTTCTACATAGCGGGTCTGATCAAGATTAACGAGGGATAAACTTTGAAACTTCTCAAAAAAATCTAAAAGTCTAACCCATAAAAGAATATGACCTTCCGATGAAATTTTCTGTTCTATTTTAGAGAAGATGTTTTGAGAGATAATATTTTTCAC
The DNA here is from genome assembly GCA_964459395.1 of uncultured Bacteriovorax sp. Classification (GTDB taxonomy): domain Bacteria; phylum Bdellovibrionota; class Bacteriovoracia; order Bacteriovoracales; family Bacteriovoracaceae; genus Peredibacter. The sequence continues at coordinate 1,569 of CAYWMU010000268.1, read as the reverse complement.
ACCATCCCAAATAAACACATTCGCTTCTTCTAAATTAGAAGTAAACTCCCAGTTAAAATCTAAAGCACCAAAATACTTAGTACCTTTTAATATCGCCCATTCATTATAAGTGGCCGGATTGGCCACAACAAATATTTTCAATGTGTTCATCAATAAATCACTTTGTCATCATAGTCTTTGCCTGGTGACCTACTCTTCCAACTAATATCATCCACAAAGATATTAAGATTTTGTAAGAAGGTATCATGTTTTTTGTCATTACATGTGACCTTCGTATGGGGGAAGTGAACCCAGTTATAAATCTTTTCGTGAGTTCCGATACCTTGATTATCATAGTCGATGAATCTCAAAAATTCAGAAGTCTTATCTTTTTCTGATCTGATGAAGTTCTTCATGTAGTTCATCGCTATATCAATTTGATCGACTTTACATTCTTTCAGAGTATCAGCGACGCTATAAAAATACTGTCCATCCTCTTTGAGAATATTTCTCCCCCAACTATTTCCGCCACAGTTGAAATAGTACCCTTGCTGATAAAGGAGGTAAAATGCTTTTACATAGTTTAAGAACCAGAAATTCTCAGCATTTTTATTTACATTACCTGAGTAAATAAACTTCGAACATGTCACCACATCCTTATAATGTTCTCTAGAAAAAGCTTCAAATCTTTCCATGAAGCCTACCGGTTCTTTTCCCGCTCTTAGTATACTGATGACTTCTAGTTTTTGTTTTACTTCACTTGCGTTCTTCGCCGATCGATCCTCTAATCTTATTTCGCCTACATCGCTCCATAACTTATCATAAAGATCATGGCAGCTTTTTTGAATTCCTAGGAGTTCTCTCCCTTTGAAAAACTTAGCGTGCTTCCTAAAGAAACTCATAGCATCTTGAACTGTTATTAGCTCACTGGCCTTCCAGCGAGGAGAAGTCGTATTACCTATAAAGTTCTTCCCCTCCGCATTCTCTAAATGGGCCTTAATTTTTGGCCATTTAAAAATGTCTTTGAACTGATCAACACTAAGATCGTGAAGATCTTTGTCATTTGGATCGACTCCAACAAGAACGAGACGAGAATGCCATTGTTCTCTTTCACAATTCATAACGGGACAAAAGCTCTCAATGTATCCCGCAACGATTTTGGCTTCATATTGTTTGAAAGCTTCTAGCTTTTCATTCTTAGAAAAATAAATAACTTTCTGAGCTTCACCCAACTGATCCAATACTCGAGGAATAAATCCTTGAGTGTAAGGAGGTCTATTCACAGTGCCAGAATACTCTCCCCAAATATCATTTTGTTTACAGTACATATGCTTTGCATAGGGTCTCCCGGAAGCCAGCTCTAGACCATGGCTCAGACGGGAGTTCTGAGGAGTCAAAGCAACAAATTTTACAGTGTGATCATTCCAATTGATTCTCGAGGGAGCATCAAAAAAGAGGTGCTCCTTTACCCCGTTAGTGTCTTCCAAGGCATGTTCTAAATTAATGCGAAACCATTTAGCAGTCGGACTGACTCCTTCCTGGGAGACCTTATCTCTTCCTAAGGTACAACTATTTAAAATAAGCAGCCCT
>CAYWMU010000267.1:0-3528 GCA_964459395.1 uncultured Bacteriovorax sp. | reverse complement strand
GGGTTGAATTAGGTCTCGTTTATTAACTTGTCCGATTTAAGGGGCTCAGATCATATTAGGGCCTTTTTTTATTTGATAAATTTATTTAAGAAATCAACCGGAATTGGGAAGAATGTAGTAGAGGAGCCATTCCCGGACATCTCTCTCATCGTTTCTAAAAATCTGAGAGTGATAGCATCTTTTTCGGATGAAAGAACACGAGCTGCTTCAGATAGTTTTTGAGCTGCTTCGAATTCCCCTTGAGCAGAAATAATTTTTGCTCTTTTCTCACGCTCAGCCTCGGCTTGTTTGGCCATTGCTCTTTGCATTTCGTTTGGTAAGTCGATGGCCTTAACTTCTACGTTAGTAACTTTAACTCCCCATGGCTCTGTTAACTCATCAAGAATTTCTTGTAAGCGAGCATTGATTTTATCTCTATGGGCAAGGATTTCATCGAGCTCATATTGTCCAATAACTGAACGAAGAGTGGTTTGAGCGATTTGAGCTGTAGCATGATAGTAGTTCTCTACAGCGATAACAGCTCTTTCAGGATTACTTACTTTAAAATAAACAACTCCATTAACTTTTAAAGTGACGTTATCTTTTGAAATAATATCTTGTGATGGAATATCCATTGTGATGAGTCGAAGATCGATTTTTGCCATTTTCTCAAGTCCTGGAATGAGAAGGATAAGACCAGGGCCACGAACATCGGTAAACTTTCCTAGGCGGAAGACAACACCTCTTTCATATTCATTGAGAATTTTAATAGCACTAAAGAGCACCATCCCAATGATAAAGAGAAAAGGTAATAAGGTTAAAGACATATTAGCTCCTTGTGATTTTTGAAATAACTAACTCTAACTTTTTATCATCATATTGGGTAACAACAAATTGATCATTCTCTTCTAAATTATCTTCACTAACTGCTCTCCAAATCTGACCTTCAACTTTGACCTGAAGGTGAGTGGGGTTTCTATGCATCACGACTCCTTCTTTTCCAACAGGGGAGAAGAAACTTTCTTGGTTTGTTCGTCTTGTTTTAAAAATAAAAAAGGTGAGAAAACCCATGACAAAAAGAATAGAAAAAAGAGTAGAAAGGATAACGGCTTTCGGAGGAAGAATGAGGGCATGCTCTGCTTGAAATAAAAAGAGTGAGCCTAGTGTTAGAGAAATCACGCCTCCAATGCTCAGAATCCCGTAGCTCGTAATATAGATTTCAAGCACAAAGAGCACCACGCCTAGAAGAATAAGCGCCATGGCCCCCCAATTGAGAGGGAGTACTTGAAATGAGATGGCCGCTATGAGGAGACTGAGAACTCCTAATCCACCAGCAATAAATCCACCAGGGGCCTGTAGTTCGAAATATAGAAGAGCTATTCCGACTAAGAATAGAATATAAGCAAGTTGAGGCTGGGCCAAAGTACTTAGAATTTTTTGATACAAGGTCTGCTCATGCACGACATAATCAATAGCATTTGAGAATTTAAGAGCGTAGGTGGAGTTTTGCCGTTTAAAAGTAGCTGTCTTAAGTAGATCAAGAATATCTTGAGTAGACTCAGCTCTTCCTAAGCTTATCCCTTTTTTTATGGCCTCATCATCTCCATAGGATTTTGCTTTCGTAATCATTTCTTTAAAAGGAGCAGGGTCTCTTCCTCTTAAAGTGGAGAGACTTTCAACCAGGGCCACTAAATCATTTAAAATTTTATTTTTACCATCAGACTCTTTTATATCTTCATTAATTCCTACTGGCGTTGCTGCTCCAATGGTTGTGCCGGGAGACATCACAATAAAGTCAGCAGCAGAACTAATAATGGCCCCTGCACTGGCTGCACTTCCACCACTTGGAGTCACCCAAATGACTTTAGGAGCAGGGTGAGAATTTAAGGCCGCTATAATTTCCTTAGTAGTGGTAACAAGGCCGCCGGGAGTATTCATTTGAATAATAACGAGGCTGTGTTTGGGAATATTTTTTAATTGAGTTTCTAAATATTCAAGAGTTGCAGGGGTAATGGCAGAATCAATTTCCAAATAACTGATTTGGTTTACGGAAAAAACTTCAGACTGCGCTTTAATTTCATTAAATCCGAGAAGGATCGAGACAAAGAGCATCAATTTTAGTATGAGTAAGTTCTTCATAAATCTAAGATAGAAAAAGAATATTCGTCGGGCCAGTAAAAAGGACTCTAATACTATGGTAAAACACAATTTAAGCTTTTATGTTGCAACGATTCTTAACCCAATTAACGATAAAAAGTGTGAATACTTTAATCCTGGATTACTCGTGGTTGAAAAGACTAAAAAAGGTTCAGTGGTTAAAGATCTTCTTTCTCTACCTAAGGGACTAGATAAGTATGAAGATTTCATGAGTGATGAGAATACCACCCACTTTGAAAACGCTATTTTAATGCCAGGCTTTTTTGATATGCACTTTCATTGGGTGCAAGATGATGTTCGTGAGATGCCAAAAGATAATCTTCTCACTTGGCTTGAAAACTATACTTTTCCTACTGAAACTAAATTCGCAAATAAAACCTACGCTAAAAAAAGAGCAAAAGAGTTCTTCAAACGTTTAACTTCTACAGGAACAGTAGGGGGCGCTTGTTACTCTTCCATTCATGAACACGCAGTTGAAGCGGCCATTGAAAATGTTAAGGGCCATTTTGTAATTGGGAATGTGTTGATGAACATGAATTCTCCCAAAAAATTAACTCAGACTGAGAAAGAGTCTTTGGATATGACTAAAAGACTTATTCAAAAATATAAAACGAAGCATGCTTTCACTCCACGTTTTGCTATCACCACAACTCCGGAAGTAATGAGTAAGGGAGCGAAAATGGCCGATAAAGCAAAGTGCTTTAAGCAAACCCATCTCTCTGAAACTCCTAATGAAATTGAGTTCGTTTTAAGTATTTATAAAAACATTCCAGGCTTTGAAGATGTTAAAACTTATACAGATATCTATGAGCGCACAGGTATGCTTGGTGAGCGATCTTTAATGGGGCATGGAATTTACTTATCCTCTAAAGAACTCAAAACTTTGTCAGAAACAAAAACTTCTGTGATTCATTGTCCGACTTCTAACGCTCCTATTAAAGAAAGAGGATTAGGATCAGGTCTTTTTGATTTTAAGAAAACTGAAAGAGCAAAAGTTCGTTGGGCCTTAGGTTCAGATATTGGAGGAGGTCCCATTCTTTCTATGTTTGATGTGATCAGAAGTTTTGTTGATCAAAACGCTAAAAAGAAAATCAGTGGCGCTACTTATGTTAAAGCTTTGTACCGCTCAACTCTTGCGGGAGCTGAGATTCTTGGTCTTGGAGATAAAGCAGGAAACTTAAATCTTGGCAAAGAAGCAAGCTTCATCGTTGTTCCATTCAAAGGAGAAGCTCCTAAGAAAGCAGAAGAGATGATTGAAAAAGTGGTAACACCTTATAAAAGAAAAAGAGATGCTTACGATCAAATCGTAAGCCATGTCTTTATCAATGGTGAAAACGTTTTCAAAAAATAATTAAAAAGATAGTTCTAAAAGAATAGGGCAGTGATCTGAAC
>CAYWMU010000266.1:0-3538 GCA_964459395.1 uncultured Bacteriovorax sp. | reverse complement strand
TTCTTTGTTGCTTCCCTGGTAGGTAAGGAGCCTTGGTATCTTCTAAGTGGTCTTGGGGCCATGACAGCAGTTCTCCTTCTTGTTTTCAGGGATACGATTCTTTCCCTCGTGGCAGGTATTCAGCTTACTACGAATAAACTTATTCAAGTTGGAGACTGGATTGAATTAAATCAATTTGGTGCCAATGGAAGTGTTGTAGATATTGCTCTCCATACAGTGGCCGTTAAAAATTGGGATAATACGATTACCAATATTCCTACTCATAAGTTTTTAGAAAACTCATTTATCAATTACCGAGCAATGCAAGAATCCGGCGGGCGAAGAATTAAGCGCTCTATCTTTATCGATCTTTCAACGGTGAGGTTTCTTACTGATGAAGAAATTGAGAAGTTTTCTCGCTATCGTCTCCTAACAGATTATATAAGAACGAAAGTTACTGAGCTTGCAGAACACAATCAGAAAGTTGTTGCGGGGTTAGAAACTACATCTCGCAAAATGACTAATATTGGAACTTTTAGAGCATACCTTGAAAATTATTTAAAACAGCACCCACTGGTTCATCAAGACATGTCTTTGATGGTGAGGCATCTTGAATCTGGACAGAATGGACTTCCTATTGAAGTTTATGTTTTCATCAAGGATGTTCGTTGGGTTTATTATGAAAAGGCCCAAGCTGATATCTTCGACCATATCTTTTCAATGGTAGGAGAATTCGGACTTCGAGTGCACCAGAATCCATCTGGTCATGATTTAAGAGATGCTATGAAGTCTTTTACAATTCAGGAGTAAAAGACTTCTTCATTAAGTTTTCCCTCAGTCTTAGCAACGATACATCCTACAACTGCATCACCCGTGATGTTTGTGCATGTTCTGAGCATATCTAGTAATCTATCCACTCCAATTATGAGTCCAATTCCTTCCACTGGAAGACCTACTTGGTTAAAAACCATGGCCAGCATAACGAGTCCTACAGATGGCACTCCAGCTGTTCCAATTGAAGCGAGAGTGGCCGTAAGAATGACCAGTAAGTACTCAGAAATCCCTAATGGTATACCATAGGCCTGGGCCACGAAAACGACTGCCACACCTTGCATGATGGATGTGCCATCCATGTTAATTGTTGCTCCGAATGGAATAACGAAACTTGAGACTGATTTATCTACCCCGAGCTTGTGTTCACAGGTTTCAAGATTAAGAGGAAGAGTAGCGTTTGAACTTGCTGTTGAGAAGGCGAAGACCCATACTTCCTTGAACTTTTTAATGAAAACCAATGGACTGAGTTTAGCAATAAACTTGAGCATCCCTCCATACAGAAAAATTGCGTGAAGTAAGAGGACAAGGATGACAGTGAAAAAGTATTTGGCCATAGGAAGAATTGCAGAGAACCCTTGTGTAGAAAACACTTTAACCAGTAAGCAAAAGACCCCAAAAGGAGCGAAGTGGATGAGGTAAACTACCATATTGAGGATCACTTCATTTAAATCGTTGAAGAAATTCAGAACTCGCTGCCCCTTTTCTCCCGACATAGTAATTCCTATACCAAAAAGTATAGCAAAGATGATAACCTGTAAAACTTCTCCTTTGGACATGGCCTCAATGGGGTTACTCGGAAAAATATTAACGATCATGTCGATAATATTCATCTTATTATTTAGATCGACGGCTTGACTGGGAGTGAGGTTGAAGTTCATACCGGGATTGGTAATCTCTGCTACAACGATAGCCCCGGCCACAGCGATACAAGTAGTAAAAATATAGAGAACAAAAGTTTTCAATCCAATTTGCCCTAACTTTTTAACATTTTGAAGGGAGCCTGTACCCGTTACTAAAGAAACAAAAACAAGTGGAATGACCATGAGCTTAAGGCTCGCCATGAAAACTTGAGATCCAATTTCAATGAGACCTTTAATAACGTAAGTTTCAATCCATGGCGTATTAAAGCGGTTGAGCAGTAGGCCACAAAGAATTCCCAGCACGAGGGAAATCATGATTTTTTTAGTCAAGCTCATAGAAATATCCTTTTCTTATATTATCCCGACTAAATTCATATTGAGCAAGTTTTCATGATTACTTGCCTCGGGTGTAATTTGGATCTTCTTAAAGTCTGATTCCTGGGGCAGTGATAAAATTGTAAAGCTTGAGGGGGTAGCATGATAAAGAATAGACCTCTCCTTTATTTTTCTCTCTCTCTTATTGTTCACATGGCCTTCTTATACATGTATTTGCCGCAGATGAGAGAGGCCCCAAAGAAGTCATTAAAAGATGATTCAGAAGAAGCTATCTTAAAAATCTTCCTTCCTACTAAGAAACAAATTGTTCGTTCTCAGGACAGTCCAGATAAGCGTATCAAAGAGCATAGTTATCTTAGCGACAAACATAGAAGCTTTGATCGTCAGACCGTGGCCAAGAAAACTTCTCCCTTCCAAGAAGGTGGAGGAGGAAGTAAAGAAGACTTATCTAAGAAAGAATTAAGTTTATCTGATATAGGTTTTAAAAAAAGTAATAATCTTTATCAATCAAAACCAAGTGAGCAAAAGCGTGGAGAGGTGAGTTCCACTAATGATCACATTAAAGATGTTCCTCTTGGGGACCACACTTATCTCAATACAGTGGAATATAAATACTATGGGTTTTATTTTAGGATAAGGCAGAAACTTGAACAATTCTGGGGAAGAAGTATTCAGGAAACTGCTCAGAAGCTTATAAGTGAAGAGCGCATGATTAGCAGAGATGATGAACACGTGACAGCTCTTCGGATAGTACTTGATAAAAAAGGACATATAACTTCAATCAAAGTACTAGGATCCAGTGGGGTCCGTGAATTAGATGATGCAGCTATTAAAGCCTTTAATGAAGCGGGGCCTTTTCCTCACCCTCCAAAGGGGTTAATTGTTAAGGGAAGAGTCACTTTACAGTGGGGTTTTGTCGTTAAGACCTAAACTTTAGTTGGAATAGAATGATTTCTCTCTATAATTGTACTTATGAAAACAGTTTTTATCATCGATGATGACAAAGATATTCGTGAAGTTATGACCTACGTTTTGGAATCGGAAGGTTATAAAACTCATCTTTTTAGCGATGCGATGACTGCTTATGAAAATCTTGTAAGTTGTAAAGACTTACCAGATGCCATTATTCTCGACTATATGATGCCTGGTATGAATGGTGTTGAGTTTCTTAATAGAATTTCTGATTTGTCTCAAGAAATACAAGAGATTCCAATTGCATTCTCATCGAGGATGGGAAGTGTGGAAGGACTTCAGGGCAATTCCAACGTCACGATACTTTCAAAGCCAATCGATCTTGAGCAATTATTTAACTTCTTGAGTAACTGCTAATTTCTTAACTTTCTTTCTAAATAAGGAAAATTTAAAAATTGTCTTGAGGTATTTCGATTGAACTTCTCTTGCAAGAGCGGCCATTCGAATAGCACAGTAAAAGCTAATTCCGAAATTAAGGACACCAATAACAAGGATACTTATAAGCATGTCTAAGTAGACATACCATTTATCAATGCCTAAAGAGAGCGTACTTAAGG
>CAYWMU010000265.1:0-3543 GCA_964459395.1 uncultured Bacteriovorax sp. | reverse complement strand
CAGCATTAGATCCAAAAATAAGTAAAAAAATCTTAAAAATTACAAATTCACTTGTTAAAAATAATAATCTCACTACTCTAATGGTCACTCACAATTTAGCTCAAGCTATAAGATATGGAAATCGATTAATACTAATTAAAGATGGAAAAATTAAGTTGGATGTTAGAGACAAATACAAATCCATTCTTACATTGGAGTCTCTTGAAAAACATTATGATAATATGATTTAATTTGCATGATAGAATATTGATATGGTTAATAATAAGGAGTCTGGAGAAAAAAATGTCTCTGTTCTAGCCAGAATTGAAGAGTTACTGCGTTTCCATGATTGCGCCTTTACAGTAATTGACCATGCTCCGATCGATGGTTCTTCAGCTGGTTCTTCAAAAATCTCGGGTACAAAACCAGAGCAGGGAGCCAAATCATTAATATTGATGGCCAAGATTAATCAACAACGTATGCCAATAATGGTAGTGATCAGAGGTTCTGATAGTGTAGATATCAAAGCCCTGAAATTGGCTTTAGGTTCAAGGGACATTAGAATGGCTACCCCTAATGAAGTTAAAACAATTACACAATTAGAGGTAGGAATTTTGCCGCCAATTGGCAGTCTTTTTGGTCTGAGTATCTATGTCGATGAACTTCTTGTAAATGAACCAGAAATTGCTTTTGGCACAGGGGAACGAACAAAAACAGTAATAATGAAGACTGCTGATTTTATCAGTACCACAAAACCAGTGGTTGGACTATTTTCTAAAAAGTAATTGCAGATGCAGTGTACTATTGAACTAGTTTGCTAGTTTACAGAGTATATAATAAAGTTTATACTAACTTTCTAAAATGAAACCAATTTGTACAGCCATTACTTTTTGCTGGTGGCAACTCAGCTAGATAAAGCAGGAGCTGATTAGTTGTACATTTCTCCCTAATCTGCCTCCTGGCAGATTTATTTATGGGAGAAAGAAATAATATAAAAAGATAGAAAGAAAACATGCAACAAATTGAAAGAAATACATTTGAAAGATACTACAGCGTAAAATCCGCCGAAGAATTAGGAGTACTTGCGCAAGCCATTGCTGAGTGTGTATCCAGCGCCTTCCAAGGTGGAGTGACTGAAGAAGATACCATTCAACATATGAATGGTGACATTATTATGGTACAGAGAAATTCTGAGAGAGTTAACGCATTTAGTGCAACCGTTTTTGGATCTCCTAATGATATTTTTAGCATTGATTCCATCTCAGATTAAAAAGGGGCATACTTTGCTGCAGCAACAGTAAGAAAAGAAGCTCAGGGACAAGGATTGTATAAAGCTATGAATAATGAACGAGTAATGGAAGCAATGGAGAATCGTGTTCCATTGATTTTTACTCGCACTCAAAATCCTCGTGTTCAAGCTGGAATAGAAGCTGTTCTTAGTCGTTTAGTTGATTCTGGACAAATAAACTCATTTCGTACGGAAAGAATTAAAGTCCCAGGTGCATACGGTCGAATGCTTACTAAAGAGACAACTTATTCTGATTCCGTAAATTTTGATGAGCTCGATCTTGATGCAGGTGACGCTTATATCTTGCTATTCCATATTGAATATCCAACTGGGAACAGATAACTATGGGTTTACAGTTGCAATTTGTCACAGCTTTGCATGGAAATGAGTACATGCCTTCATTGGCAATATCAAGTATGGGTTTACCGCAAACGATAGGAAATCCAAAGGCACTTTCTCTGGGAAAGAGGTATATTGATGCAGATCTCAACGGTGTGTTTGGGACTCTTGGTGATGGTTATGAATATACTCGTGCAAAAGAATTGCTGAAATCTCTCGATAAATCAACTCCTGTAATAGATTTTCATACATTCTCTGCCGAAAGTGAGCCATTTGCAATTTTTGTTGATGTTGATCAACTTGATTTGGCCAAAAGGACAGGTATCAAAAAACTGATTTTCATGAAAAAGAATTTTAAGAATGGAAAAGCACTCATCAATCACGTTCCTGGCATCTCTGTAGAAGTTGGAACCCATCAAAGTCCAAAATCTTTTGAAACAACTCAACAAGTTATTCTAAATCTCACTGTAGAAAATACAAACAAGCATGAAGTTGAGATATATGAAGTATTTGATACTATCAACGAGCCAGGAAACTACATAAACTTTCAGGAATTTAATAATGATTTTTATCCTGTCTTGTCAGGCCCAAATCCTTATGACTTTTACGGGCTCAAGGCGAGACGGATTGATATGTGAGAATTATTCAATTCGTATTGTCAAAGAACATGTACTTGTTTGCTGATATACTAGTGGATATGACAGAAAAAGAGCAGTTACGAGAACTCATACAGCAAATTCTTTCGTACAGAGATAAGAATAGTTTGGAATTATTTCTCAAAGCTCTACTCACACCTAAGGAACTTAGAGAAATACCAACTCGTTTACAGATAGTAAAGATGTTAAAACAGGGAATGGCACAAAGAGAGATTGCAGATACCTTAGGAGTGGGTGTTGCTACTGTAACTAGAGGCTCAAAAGAATTGCAAAAGGGTAATTTTTCTGACATTCAAGAGTGATTATCTAATTTCAACAGTTCGGATAAAACCCCACAGGGGGAGCCACTGGATAATTAAATGATTTTGATAACCCATTCCTGTTATAATCGCTGTTATCAGCGCTACACCGCCTAACTTACCGCTCACACGTTACTAAGCCACCACTTAGGCAGAAAGGATCTATGACCTCCCTTGATAAAGCTGTTTCCACCACTATCGATCTGGTTTTTTCCTCTCAACGAGTCATGCCGGCTCATTATTCTGGAGATGATGAGCGCTCTAAATCTTTTTTTATTGACTTCGAGATGGATGCCGATGATGAGTACGAAATTGCTTCGCAAACTTTCTACGTCATGCACGAGTACTTGGGAAAAATCCCTGCTAATCAGCTCTCTAGGAGCGATACTTCAGCAGTGTTAAAGGTGGGGGAAGACTTGGCTGTTGGCGCTTTCATTTTGCAAAAAATTACTGAGTACGCTTCATTTTCAGATCTGCATCGGGAACTGATTGAGGAAAACTTGAGCTTATGGGATGAGCCGCGACTCTACGAGGTCATGGACATGCCCATGGTTAAAAACTATCTTGATTTTTGCAGTTGGTTTGGCCGGGCGAGAGCTTACGGGTTTAGGTGGGGAAATAAAAACTGATAAAGTTTGAATTTATCTTCTTTCATCAATCTATTTGAACACCTTTGATGCTATAATGACGGGAAAAGCTATAAATTTAGGTCTAAATGACTCAAGAAAATCCTTCAACTCCCCCATTACCTCCACTAGCTTCACCGAAGCCCTGGTACAAAAAATTATGGGTGTGGGTGCTAATTTTATTAATTGGTCCGGTAGTTATCGCAGCTTATCCAATTACTCTGCCTTTGCTAATATTGTGGAAATTTCCTGGAATTTTGAAAAGGCGTTCAGTAGTGGCGGTGATTGCTTTTATAACTTTAGCGACAATTTATCCCAATTCAAATCCAGTCTCTAAACGCTCACCTGAAGTAGCA
>CAYWMU010000264.1:0-3546 GCA_964459395.1 uncultured Bacteriovorax sp. | reverse complement strand
CACTGTAATTGATGGCAAAAACTCTTGCTTCCACAATTTGTGAAAGATCATAAGCTTCCAAGGCCATTTCAAGAGGATCAATTTGATAAATTTGATCTTGGCTTGAAATCGAAAGGTAGGCCGAATTATCAATTGGGTTTATAAGTCCGAGCTTGATCTCATAATCTTTATTTTTGTTGGTGGTAAATAAGAGTGAGAGATTGGGGTTGTCGAGAGAAAAACTTGTGACATTGATTGGTTCGTAACGGTGAATACTTCTAACTCGTAAGATGTTGAGGTTCTCTACAATCTTTGGAATGATCTCACTTTTAACTCTCTGAGTTTGAGGAGAGATCAATTGCCATGGCCCAGAGAGTTCATCGGCGGGATGAGCATTCACCATTTCAAAGCTTCCATACTTATTTGTAAGTTTAAGTCTATGGAGCCTTTGAATTTCTGCTATAGGGGTTGGGTTAGCATAAATCTGTGCAAGATCAATCTCAGGTGTTCTGGATTCAAAGATCTCAGCAAAAATGGCAAGAAATAAAAGAAGAAAGAAAAATAACCCTACCAGACTTGTCGATAGGGACGGAGTCAAATTTTTTTTCATTGAACAAGTATAAACTTAAATTAAAGGATCGTCTTGATCCTTTCTTCTTTTAGTGTCAGGAATTTCTGGTTCAATGGATTTAAGAAAGTTTCTTAAATTTTCTCTCTCGCCATTAAACGTATAATTGAATCTCCCTTGGACTCGGTAATCAGGGCGACTTGAAGATATAATTCTGCTCCTCATGGCAAAGTAATGACAGTAAGTCACATCAGCACTCATCATAAAGCTTTGTGGAATGAGGAATTCCACAACTATGGATTGCCCTTGCAAGAATTTATTTTTTGTAAATGACAAAAAGGTATCCATGTTAATATCTGACAGTAGAGAAAAACCGTAGGATATTTTTTCAAGATCCGGTGGAGTCCTCTGATAAGGTCGATCAAGGATAGGATTAGGAGAAGAATTATCTAGCCCTTGAAGTTTTTGTTCGGCCATTATTTCTTCGGCTTCTTCTAAAGGAGTTTCTTGGGAAAGAGATTCCATTAAATCGGCCACACCCTGAGAAGAGTCTGAAACCGGACTGTTTATATTATAAAACTTTTTAATGTCATCTATATAAAGAGGGATTCCAGCGGCTTCACATTCCCGAATTCTTCGCTCAATAGCTGCCTCAATCTCATCTCTCAGAGACCAAATACGTAGACTGATTTTCTTTACTTCAACTGGGTGAGTACTTTTGTTGTAAATCATAGATCTCCTCATCTCTTTTACTATTGTTTATTAAAAATCGATTTTTGGAAACTAGGTGAATAATACCTGATGGCCATAGTAGTGTTAGAAAATGAAAGTAGGTTTAAATGTAAGATAGGCTCAGAATAGTTCTATTGATCGATTAAGGAAGATCTATAACGCTAGGAGAGCGAATGAACAAAATGTCTATGATTACAGTTTTGGGTTTAAGTGTGTTGTCATCAACAGCTTTTGCCATGGACAAACAATCTCTTGAGTATCCTTCTGTTCCGGGTGAAGTGGTTGTAAAGATTAAAAAAGGGCAGATGGAGAATTTTCTTTCTCAAAAAAATCTTGGTGCGACTGTTACTAAGCAGATGAGCCTTACAACTGGTGATTATGTTGTTTTAAAGTCTCATGACAAGTCTGCGGTATCTCTTGTTAATTCCTTGAAGAGAAATTCAGAAGTTGAGTATGTTGAACCTAACTTCATCTACCGTATTGTTAAGAAAACTCCTGGTGTAGAAGAGCTTCTTCGTGGTGAAGTGAAAACAGTAACAGATCCTCGTTATGGTGCTCTTTGGGGTCTTAAGAATACTGGTGCTAATGAGCCTGATAGATTTGGTAACATCTCTACAACTCGCGGTGTAGCTGGTGTAGATGTGAATGCTGAAAGAGCATGGGAGATCACTAAAGGTTCTCGTGATGTTGTGATCGCTGTTATTGATACAGGTATCGATTACAATCACCCAGATCTTATTAACCAAATGTGGGTAAACGAAGGCGAAATTCCAGGGGATGGAATCGATAACGATGGTAATGGTTATATCGATGACGTTTACGGATGGAACGCAGCTCTTGATCACGGAAATCCAATGGATGGAAATGATCACGGTACTCACTGTGCTGGTACGATCGGTGCTGAACATAATAACGGCATGGGTGTTGCTGGAGTTATGGGCGAAGTTCGCATGATGGCCGTTAAGTTTCTAACTGATGCTGGTGGTGGTTCACTTGGTGACGCTATCGAAGCTATCGACTATGCTACCAAAATGAACGTAGACATTATGTCTAACTCTTGGGGTGGCGGCGGCTTCTCGCAAGCTCTCCATGATTCAATCTCTGCAGCTAATGATAAAGGAATCCTTTTCGTAGCTGCTGCTGGTAATGATGGATCAAATAATGATTCTCGTCCTCAGTACCCAGCTAACTATGATGTTCCAAACGTTATCTCTGTAGCATCTCATACAGCTCAAGAATCTCTTTCAAGTTTTTCTTGTTACGGTAAGAGAACTGTTCACATTGCAGCTCCAGGAACAAACATTCTTTCTACGACTCCAAAAGATACTTATAAAGTATTCTCTGGTACATCGATGGCGACTCCTCACGTTTCAGGGGCCCTAGGTCTTCTTATCGCTCAAGAAGGTCGTATGGATATTGCTGAGATTAAAGAACGTCTTATGAAGACTTCTGTTCCAGCTGCTTCTTACCGCAAGAAAATCATGAGCGGTGGACGTCTAGATGCTTACAATCTTCTTACAGACACTCGTCCTGAAAGAAATGAGCCAGAAGATTCAGCTTGGATCGTAGAAGCTCTTCCAGAAGTATTCGAGACAGAGCATCCTTATCAGAACAACCAAAAGTTTTCTCAAACTTACTCTTTCCCTGGAGCAAAGTTTGTGAAAATCGTTCTTGAGAAGTATGATCTTGAAAGAAACTATGACTTCATCACTCTAAGAGATGGTAACGGTGCTATCGTTGAAAAAATCTCTGGTGCTGGTGAAAACTATGAATCAGACTATGCTGAAACAGATTCAATCACGATTGAATTCTCTTCAGACTCATCTCAAAATCGTTGGGGTGCTGTGATTCGCGAAGTAAAAGTCATTTACTAAAAATGATAGGGCCCTCATAGAGGGCCCTTTTTTTTTAGAAAACGCAGTGTTAATCCAGATGTTTTGCTCTCAATTACTTGGCAGTTGACTTGAAGGCAAAAAAAAGGGCCCACATTCGTGGGCCCGGACTTTTTAATGATATTGCGACAAGTGAAATTACTTGTACATTTTACGGATGAATTTAGAAAGACCCATTTTATCTAGAGTCTTAAGAGTAGAAGCTGCTACTTTAAGACGGATTGTTTGACCAGACTCAGGATCATAGATTTTCTTAGTTTTAAGATTTGGTTGTTTGAATGTACGTGTCTTGATGTTTGAGTGAGACACTTTATGGTTAGCCTGACGGCTTTTTCCAGTTAAATCACATTGACGTGCCATAGTAATAATCCCTTG
>CAYWMU010000263.1:0-3560 GCA_964459395.1 uncultured Bacteriovorax sp. | reverse complement strand
TAGACCTAGGGCAAAGATAAATCCTGAAATTAAAGCAACTAAACCGTTCATAGCTCACCTCTTAAAAATTTGAACAGAATGACACTTATGACACCTGCTGTGATAAAAGTTACTGTGGCAATGAGTGATCTTGGAGAGAATCTAGAAATGCCGCATACTCCATGGCCAGAAGTACATCCATTGCCAAGAAGAGTTCCAAAGCCGACCAAAAGTCCCGCTATCATATAATCGATTGTTGAAGCTGAAGAAATGACAGTGAAAAAGTCAGGTCTTAAAAGTTTAAGAGTAACTCCGCCAAGAATAAGGCCTATAACGAAAAATATACGCCAGTCCTTATCCTGAGTCTTCCTGTTTAAAATCCCTCCCAAAATGCCGCTTATACCTGTGACCCTTCCAGAAAATAGCAACATTATTGTAGCTGCAAGACCTATTATCACTCCCCCCAATATCTGATTCATAAAACTCCTTTACATTATTATAAAATTATAATATAGTTATTTTGAAATCAAGTCAAGAGGGTTAAATGTTATATACAATAATAGGCTTAATAGTTGGAATCATAATGGGATTAACTGGAGCCGGTGGAGCTATGGTCTCCATTCCCTTGTTTATAATTCTCTTGAATACTTCTTTGAAAGAAGCAACCGTTCTTTCACTCGTTGCGGTAGTTCTTGGAACGGCCGTCAATTTAATAGGTCAGATTACAAATGCTAATAAAAGAATAGTCATCGCCTTCAGTCTTGGCGGGATAGCTTCAAATTACGTCTCTCTTTCCTTAAAAGCTGCCACTCCTGATTGGCTTATAGCTGTTATTCTAACAACTATTGGTATCTATAGCATTTGGAGTGTCTGGAATAAACATAGTGAAATAGCATCTCAATCAAGCGAGAACTTAGTAATTCCAAAAGCTCTAATTGCAGGTTCCTTTGTTGGTCTACTGACTACTCTCACAGGCCTTGGTGGTGGAGTTATATTAGTGCCAATACTAATTAATTTTTTTGGGTATAATTATGAAAAAGCTCTTCCTACAAGCTTAGGAACCATCCTTTTGATATCTCTAACTTCTTTTATTTTTCAATCTAAAATTGCTTTCGAGCTCATAAATTTTGTCCAACTTTCACTAATGGCCGCAGGAGCTCTTCTCGCCTTTTTTCTACTCAAAATAATCATAAAGGTCGTTAATGATAAAAAAATACTTTTGAGTAGAAAAATAGTTTTTACAGCTGTCACTATATACTCAATTATTACTGTTATTTATAAAGCAATGTGAGGTCTAAATGGATATGAAACAAATGCAAGAAAAGTGTGTGGAGGTGTCATCGATATTAAAACACTTTTCTCACCCACAACGTCTACTGATCCTATGCTATTTGAGTGACGGCGAAAAACAAGTTACTGAGATTCACGAAGCTGTTGGTTTATCGCAAAGTCAAACCTCACAATTTCTAAAACGTATGCAGAATGAAGGCTTACTAGGTCTCCGTCGAGAAAAAAACTATTCCTTTTACTACGTTGAAAATCCAGACGTATTAAAATTACTTAAATCTATGCAGAAAATTTTCTGTAACTGAGGTGTCTATGAAAAAACTAATTGCGATGATTTTAACTGCCCTTTCTTTGAATGCTTATTCTACTGATCCAAAGACTGCTTATGACATGGTTCAAAAAGGTGAAGCGGTCATCATTGATGTAAGGGAAGAAGATGAAATCAAGTCAGGAATGATCAAGAATGCTAAGTGGTTTCCTCTTTCAAAAATAACAAAAGACAAAACCTGGAAAGAAGACTTTAAGCAGCTCGTGGGAGATAAAACTATCTTTCTACATTGCAGGAGCGGTGCTAGATCAGAAAAAGCCATGAATATTCTGAAAGAAAACGGAATAACGTCAGAAAACATCGGGGGATATGAATCCCTGAAGAAGATTCTACCCGTTAGAGAATTGGGGATTCGGTAACATGAAAGAGATGTGGAATAATCGATACAGTGAAGAAGGATATGCTTATGGGCTAATTCCGAATGATTTCTTAGTCGAGCAACATTATCGTATTAAGAAAAACGGTAAAGTCCTTTGCATTGCCGAAGGTGAGGGCCGCAACGCCCTTTTCCTTGCCCGCAATGGATTCCAGGTGACCGCCGTTGATTATTCGGAAGTAGGCATTCGTAAAATTCAAGAAAGAGCTTTTGAAGAAAATTTAGATATTGAAACTTCTACTGCACACCTAGAGCATTTTAATATGGGATCTTCCAAGTGGGATGCCATAGTTTCTATCTTTGCACATATGCCATCTTCAACTAGAAAACTAGTTCACGAGAACATCCAAAAAGCGCTAGTGAAAGAAGGCATCTTATTACTGGAAGCTTATACACCTGCGCAGTTAGATTTTAAAACCGGCGGTCCCAAAGACTCTGACATGATGATGAGTCTCGATAGCCTTCATCATGAACTAGCTGATCTGCAACCAATTGTGGCACAGGAGATAGAAAGAGAGATCCATGAAGGGAAATATCATTATGGACGAAGCTCTGTTGTCCAATACATAGGTAAGAAATGAAAAAGTGGCTTTCCAAGAAAGGGAATATTGTTTTTATTTTTATAATAGCTTTTGCACTCTTTCAGCAGGTACCGGTTATCAAAAATAACTTCGCTCAACAACATGAATCAATTGATTCTAGAGAAGTTATTGTATTAAATTCAAAAGATAACTCTAAAGTTGTATTTCCTCCAAAAGATAGTAGAGCTATAACTATTTTTTGGGCGAGCTGGTGTGGACCTTGCAAAATCGAGATGGCCCGACTTAAAGGATCTGTAGAATCTGGTGCTATCCCAAAAGAATCCTTGTTCGCAATAAATCCTTTTGAATCAAGTACAGAGGCGAGAATCTTTATAAAAGAGAATGATTACCCTTTTACCTTCATCGAAGCTGCTAATCTTGCAGAGGAGTTAAAGGTCAAAGTAACACCGACCACTCTCTTTATTGATAAAGGCAAGATTACAAAGATGAGTTCGGGAATGAGCATTTGGGGTATATGGGAAGCCGAACGGTACTTATGATGGCTTAAAGAGTATTCAATGCCTTTAATAAAAGATTATCTGCATCTCTTGAAAGGTTGATTAGCTTTTCGTCACCTAGAACTTCCATAAGAGCAGTCGGCTTAACGAACTCCACAGAGGTCTCTGATTGGTTTAATTGTCTTATAACGGCATTGCAGGGTAGTAACCCTGTCACATCAGGATTAGCTAAATATGCCTCATATGCTAACTTGGGATTACAGGCACCAAGTATAATGACAGGATTGATTTCTTTTCCGATTTTCTCTTTAATTTTTGTGTCTAAATCAATCCTCGTGAGAACTCCAAAACCTTGATCTTTTAAAGCATTTGTAACTCTACTAACTATAGATTCAGCTTCACCTTTAACTATTTTCTTTATGTTAAGCTCTTTCATGATTTTATCTCCCTACCACTGTATGGTTTAAATTTTTAAAAGTGCGAACTGAATCAGAAGCATTAGTGACACAAAAAAAATCAAGAATTTTGCTCTTGAGACATGAAAGATTTCC
>CAYWMU010000262.1:1777-3565 GCA_964459395.1 uncultured Bacteriovorax sp. | reverse complement strand
AAATACACTAAAGTCAAAATCAAAAATTTCATTAATTGCAACTCCTACTAGAGCCTCCCCGAATTATTCTATATCTATTAAAGTTGCCATATAACATCACACTCTCTGATATTACAATTCAGTGTAGAGAACTATCTAATCTTTCTCAGGCATATAGGTTTCTCTTATTGGTTTAGGGAATTTAGAAGTATTTGCGATGTTTGAAATTATAAAAGGTGCTCCAATCTTTGGAATTGCGTAATAACGAGTTATCGGAGATAGTGAAATATCTCCAAGAATAAATATCTCCTTGTTATCAATTAACAGCACCCCATTATCCTTATCGTATTTAAAATCAGTAAGCTTAAAAGAAAAAGCTCTATTATCGACAGTATTGAAAACTTTAATTGTGTTCAAGGAAGAAGAGTCACTGCAATTCAATGTTAGATCGGTTCTATTATAAGTTTTAAAATAAACTCCAGTCTTATCAAAAGAATAAATGGAACCTGAACTCATTAAAGTTTTTCTTGAAATCTCTGAACAAGTTGCAATGTCAACTTCTTTAAATGAGCTTAACTGCAATTCCTTTGAAAAAAACTTTGCGTTTCTTCCTTCATTCTTCATTACTTTTAATTTCTCTTGAAATCGTTTGTCAACATCGACATCAGCATTTGACACTAGCGACAAAAAAAACATAGCAAAAAAAACCATGTGAGAATTCCTTTTTATTATTTTGGTGCGTACTTCTCGATTAAATTTCCCATACCTTTATCAAAATCCTTATATAGATCATCTAGTAAGGGACCAACATCTGTATCTTTAAAATCACCTGGGTTACATGTGATACCTTTTAAACACATCGTGCTTTCTTCGAATGAGTCTCTAAGTTCGTCTCCTTCTGATCTTAGGATACTATTGCTTTCAGAAGCAATTCCCCTTGCTGAAGCGTTTAGCTTACTTGCTCTGTAACCAGCTATTCCGCCAGCAATAGCACCTGCTATAAATCCGCTCTTAAATGAACCCACTCCGGTAACCTCATACCCGACTCCACCAACAACACCACCAACTAATGCTCCTGCTAATATTCCACCAAAAGCTGATTTAATACCCAGAAGTTTAACTGCAGCTCCTCCACTATAAGCAGCAAGTACAATTATACCTATCTTGATTATGTCATCTCTGTGCTTGGTAAAAAAGCTAGTCGTTTCTTTCCAAATATTACTCAGAAATCTTCCTGTAGGATCTCCAAAGTTAACGGGACTATTAGTTGTATATACGTACTTACTATAAACCGTATTAGGACTTATTTTAATACCTGGATGTGGGTCTTCTTGTAGAAATCTTCCCGAGTGTGCATCATAATATCTTGCTCGATAATAATAAAGTCCGCTCTCAGAATCGAATTCCCTATTAGTATAGGTAAATGGTGATTTAATATCAGGATTACCCGTTTTATCAATCCCTCCATTCTCAATCTTAAAGATCTTACCAAAACTTGAATACGAATACCTTTGGACTACTTGTCCTGTTGAGTTGGTAATCTCTGTAATAGAACCAAGTCCATCTTTTAAGAAAAAGTAATTACCTGAACTAGGAGCAAAGCCTTCACTCACTCCTACTTGGGTCACATTCATTCCAAGGACGTCATCTGTTCGGAGTCCTGAATGAGTGTATCTCACTAGGACCTCGTTACTCTCATTAAGCTCAGCAATGATCTCATTTGAGTCATAAACATACTTTCTGATTTTTTCTTGAGTATTTTCAAGGATTTTTTTCTGGTAAGTGACAAAACCGGGCTGCATGGCTTCC
>CAYWMU010000262.1:0-1767 GCA_964459395.1 uncultured Bacteriovorax sp. | reverse complement strand
TCTACCCAAAGCATCGTAGGAATAGTTCACTTTTTTAATGAGATTTCCATTATCAATGAAGTCGATCTGAATAAGCTGGTTCTCAGAAGAGTAAGTGAAGTTCTGAACTTTCCCTGTTAATCCCTTCTCCTGCTTGGTCACTAAGTTCCCATTAAGGTCATAGGCGTAGATATAATTCCAGTCCTCTACTAGTTGAAACTTATTAGTGTCATAGACGAAGTTTCCTTGATTATCCGCTGTTCTGTTTCCTAGAGAGTCGTACGCGAAGCTCTCGAGTGCATGGAGAGCATCACCTTCTGGATGAGAAGCACTGACGAGCTGTCCTTCTGAATCATATTGATAACTATGAGTTCCATAGGGTGTTGTCATTGAACTTCGATTATGGTTTGCATCTCTCGTGTATCCAAAAGAACTCACGATTGTGCCAGATCTTCTGTGAATAATCTCTGATAGAAATGAGTTGGCATCAAAAACATTTTGAGTAGTAAGTACTCCTCCAAGGCTCATTGAGGTAAGTCTATTAGAAGCATCATAACCAAAGCTAAAATTTTGCCCTAAAGAGTTTTGAACAAGTCGAAGCTTTCCTGAATCGTTATAATCGTAGTTAATGCTGATAAAATCAGATGTCATCCCTAAAAGTTGTCCGTCGGCGTTATACGAGTACCCCAAGCTGTTTTCTGGAATATCCTCTACACTTTGGACAATCTCGCTTAAATATTCTTCCCCATGAATCTTGACATAACTATATGTGAAGGAAGAGTTATCGTTTGAAATAGTAAGAGGCTTTCCTGAGTCAGTGTATGAATAATTATACTCATTATCTGGAAGTACTTTCCTTACTAATTGATCGACGAGATTATATTCGTATGCCTTGACCTGCCCCTTAGGGTCGATCT
The DNA here is from genome assembly GCA_964459395.1 of uncultured Bacteriovorax sp. GTDB lineage: Bacteria > Bdellovibrionota > Bacteriovoracia > Bacteriovoracales > Bacteriovoracaceae > Peredibacter. Next base: position 871 of record CAYWMU010000262.1, on the reverse strand, counting down.
CTTGAACGACATTTCCGTTTTGGTCATAAGTAAGTTGAGTAACCTGCCCTTTCGGAGAAATCTTTTTTGAAAGTCTTCCCATCGAGTTATATTCGAAAGTCGTTACATTATTGTTAGGTGCCAGAATTTCACTTAGCTCTCCGGTTGGCAAGTATGAGTATGCAGTAGTTTGGTTACTAGGAGTAGTTACAGAAAGAAGCCGATTGAAAGAATCATAACTATAAGCAGTTGCTTCATTCTTAGCATTCGTCTTTGTAAGAACATTTCCTGCTGCATCTCTTGTGTAAAGAGTATCTTCTCCCATTGGAGATACAGATCTCACTAGATTCCCTTGAGTATTGTACTCATAGCTCTGAACTTGGCTGAGGTTATTAGTAATTGAAGACACTAACCCGAGCTGGCCATAAGTCCTTTGAACAAAAGTTCCTCTGTGATCGATCTCTTTTAAAAGAAGACCTGTAAGTTCATCATATTGCTTTTGAGTTGTTTTCCCTGATGGACTTGTATGAAGAGTTAATTGCCCTCGATCATTATATGTAAATGATTCAGTAGTGTCCGTCGTAGATTCATAACGTGCTAGTAGATCTCCTGTAGTTGGATCATAGGAGAACTCGGTATAATTGTTATCAGGTCTTGTGATCTTAGTTGGCCGACCTTCAATATCACGCTCGATAGTTGTGACTCTTTGTTCAGCATCAACAATTCTAGAAACATATCCATTTGCTTCTTTAACAAAAGTCGTCTCTGCACCTTTCGCGTTTTTTACACTGTCAGTGATGCCTTCAGCCTCATCCCCTGTATAGTTCACAAGCTTTCTCGTGGACCCATCAAACGAATTATAGAACGTTTTTGATGACGAATCTTGAAGTTC
>CAYWMU010000261.1:0-3620 GCA_964459395.1 uncultured Bacteriovorax sp. | reverse complement strand
TACTGGCGGAGATCCTCTTCATCCTTCACATGTTCCTTCTCTTATTGAACTTGTTAAAGAATTAAAAAATCGAAACTATTTTGTGAATATCGAAGCCGCAGGAACAAGAATTGTTAAAGAAGTTTTTGATCTGGTGGACTTTGTTTCTTTTGATATTAAAACTCCTTCAACACAAGTGAAGACTTCAAGAGATGTACTGGCAAGATTTGTTGAATCTTACGGAAGCAAGGCCCAAGTTAAAGCAGTAATCCTTGATAAAAAAGATTTCGAATTTGTGTTTGATTACTATCAAAGTGTTCCAGAAGAACAACGCCAGAAAACTGCATGGTGCCTCACTCCTTGTTATGAACCAGGGGAAGAGTTTCCGATGAACCGCTTTCAACAAATTGTTCGTCTCAACGAAAACTTTGGTCTTCCCTTCCGAGTCATTGGCCAACAACACAAATGGGTTTATGGCACCAAAGAAAAACTCGTTTAACTGAGTTTGCGCGCTTTTAGAGCTAAAGCTACCCAACCAAAAATAAAACAAAAGCCTCCCACTGGAACAATCATGGCGAAAGTTTTAATTCCGGTCACTACGTAGAGATAGCAGTTAAAAGAGAAGAGTAATATTCCCACTAAAAAGAAATTCGCAGGGATTCTCGCATTAAATTCTGGTTTAATGAGAGCAATGATTCCCGTCATAAGTAAGGCGAGGGCATGGTAGAAATGATAGCGAACACCTGTCTCAAATGTTGCAAGCTTTTCAGCGGCGACTATCTTCTCAAGGCCATGAGCGCCGAAAGCTCCAATGATAACACCTAAAGCAAGTAGAACGGCTCCAAGAACAATTACTGATTTTCCTTTCATGACTTTCTCCATGTTAGTTGCAAACCTTTTGATTTTGTTTCAACACCTTTATTAATAGTTAGTTTCTTACCTTTCTCAACCCCGGCACTTCGGGCCTTTTGATCCATTTGATGAGAGGAACGAGTGGAGCTTAATCTCTTATAAACAAGTTCGAGATTGAGCTCGAGCTGATTTTTAACAATGACAAGGGCCTTCTTATCATCGGGAGTTAGTTCATTTTCAGTTCTTTTCATCTTTTCATGGAAACCAGTAGCAATACCTAGCATAAAAGAATTCTTTGCACGAAGACCACTTAGTTGATGTTCCTTTCGGGCCTCTTCCCATAAGAAGTCTAGTTGATGATCTAAAAATTCAGCAACGTAACGAGCTAGAACAACATTTGTTTTGGGGCCGCAGATCTCAAGACAGCAGAGTTTATGTCCGTGACTGATCACAGGACGTACAAGGAAGTGAGTTAGGATTTCATAAATGGCCACGAGCTTTGAATTATTCTTAGGATAAAAAAGGAGACGATCTAAATAGATTGTTTCCTCTCTTTGAGTTTGAACGTGACTTAGAGAATGTTTAATAAGTAGTTCATTGGCCTTAATTGTGGCCAGTTCTGCTTCATGAGCATTGGAGCTTTCAGCAAGTTTTAAAAGCTTTTGTACTCTTATTAAAATTTTCTCTGATTCTAGATCTCCTTCTTTTGAATCATTGGCGAGATCAATATTGATGGTGGCCCGAGCAATTTCTTCATCGAATCCATATCGTTTACAAATTTCTTTAAACTCATTTCCATGAGGTGACTCTTGCGAGGGATAGTGAAGAAAAGTTAGGTAGTGGGCAATTTCATGACGAAGAATATCTCGAATCACAGAATCTTTGGCAGTATAAATAAGTTTTCGATTAAGCCCGATTTGAAAGAACTTGTGATTAAAAAAACCAAGTTCTGATCCTTCATAAACGACGATAGAAATGGGGTAAAGGTACTTATTAAATTCAAAGCGTGATCGACTGACCTTGAACCCAAGTTCCTGTAAAATACTTCTGGTCATGCCCTCGGCCTTTTGAATGAAGGCAGCGGAGGTTCGGTCAAATATCATCATGAATGGAGTCTACCTTATTGATAATCTTAAGGTCTAGTGGAGTTTGTAAGCATTTGTTAGGGAGAATAAAATACAGAAGCGTTTCAATATAATTTTCAGCTTGTTATAGTGAGCGAAATTCTTAATTCCTAGGAGAAAGTAATGACAAAACTGATTTGCATGACTTTTCTTTTACTCTCAATGCATGCTTACTCTGAAACAACCGATGTTCTACCTGAACTTCATTGCAAATTTACCGGAAGAGTAGTGGAGGGAGTTTACTCAATTGTATTTCAGCACGATAAGTTAATTATTAATGACAATGTCTTTGTCCCGTTAGACTTATCCCAAATCAATTGTTCAACCTTTGGAAGACAAATGCGTTTAGATGGAAGTGAACAAGGTTATCAGGTTATTTTAAAGTCATGCACTTCTGAAGGAGTTCTCGAAGGAAGGCTTATTGATAATATCAAACAAGAAATTGGTGATATCAACTGTTATGAGAGGGAGCAGGAGTAAGACTTGTACCAAGACTAGCAATACAGATAAAGAGTATTGCTGTTATTTGCATCCAGTTTAAAAACTCACTTAAAAAGATGACTCCGACAAATGTCGCAACCATGGGTTCTAAACTCATCAAAATAGAAAAGCTCTTTTGACTTAGATTTTTCATTGCTCTCAATTCCAATGCGTAGGGAATAGAACTTCCAAAAACACCAACTATAAGACTTGGTAGAATAACTTCTGATTGAATCATTTTACTTAAGTCGTAGGTCAGGCCAAAAGGGAGCACCACTAATGCAGCGACAGACATGCCATAAGTGATCGCAAGCTTCGTGGGGATGGTCGATGAAAGACGTTTACCGAAGATAATATAGAGTGCCCAAAAGGCGCCGGCCAAGAGTGCAAAGAAAATTCCCCAAGGATCAAGTTCGCTATGTCCTGTTTGAGGAAGAAGAAAATAAATTCCAAGAGCTGCAAAAAGAACCCAGAGGTAATCAGCTTTTCTCTGACTAGAAATGGCCGCAAGAAAAAGAGGACCTGTAAATTCTAATGCAACAGCTATACCTAGAGGGATTCTCGCTAGTGAGAAATAGAATGTTAAATTCATTAACCCTAAGGATAGTCCGTAGAGAGTAATAGGGATGAGATACTCTTTTTTGAAAGGTTTTCTCCAAGGTCTAGTGATAATCAGTAAGCACAGGGAAGCAAATATGAGTCGAAGAGTTGTGGCACCAGCAATGCCTGATAAAGCAAAAAGGTTTTTTGCGACACTCGCTCCATATTGAATGGAGATCATGGCTAAGAGGAGAATGCTAATACCAACAAAGGATTTATTCATATTCATAAAAAGGGCCCCTCTTTGAGAGGGGCCTAGAAGAGCATTTAAAAAAAATTAATTAATCTCTTTTCTTCTCATAGTAAGTGAAAGCAGCTTTCAAGTACTCACGGTTCATGCGAGCAATGTGCTCGATTGAAATTCCTTTTGGACAAGTAGCTTCACATTCAGCATGAGTTGAACAGTTACCAAATCCAAGAAGATCGTGTTTCTTAACCATGTTAAGAGCACGCTTAGGAGCTTCAGGTTTACCTTGAGGAAGAAGTGCAAGCTGAGAAATCTTAGCTCCCATGAAAAGCATTGCCGAGCTGTTAGGACATGAAGCTACACAAGCTCCACAACCGATACAAGCAGCAGCATCCATC
>CAYWMU010000260.1:0-3676 GCA_964459395.1 uncultured Bacteriovorax sp. | reverse complement strand
TTCGGAGTAACAAGGTCTCATTCCCTTACCGCCACCACCTGCAACAGCTTTTAGGAGAACGGGATAACCAATTTCATTTCCAATTCTAACTGCTTCTTCAACTGTATCAACTTCCCCTGTTGAGCCTGGAACCACCGGCACTCCAGCTTCTTTAGCAATCTGCTTAGAGATATCCTTTGCTCCCATTTTATAAACCGCTTCTGGATTAGGTCCAATAAAGACAATTCCTTTATCAGCGAGGGCCTGTGAGAATGCACGGTCCTCAGAAAGGAATCCATATCCTGGATGAACACCATCGATTTTATAATCTTCGATGATTTTCATAATTTGAGGGATATTCAAATAAGTTTCTTGATTCGATGAACCTTTAAGGTGAACCCACTCCTGACAAAATTCAAGGTGAGGTGGTTCTGTTTCGTTATCAGTCCAAACTCCCACAGAGACTAGACCTAATTCGTTAAGCGCTTTAGCTACACGAATAGCAATCTCTCCGCGGTTAATGATGAGTACGCGTTTATTCTTCATAGTGGAATATTCCCGTGTTTACGAACAGGACGTGTAACCGACTTGTTCTCAAGAGCTTTAAGGTATTGATAAAGTCTTTGACGAGTTACTTCTGGATAGATGATCTCATCAAGGAAACCTTGTTCTGCAGCTCTGTAAGGGTTAGCAAAATTATTCTCATAGTTCTCTACCAGTTCGGCCTTCTTTTTATCGAAAGCTTCACCTTCAAGCCCTTTGAGCTCATTACGGAAAACAATATTTACGGCACCATCTGCACCCATCACGGCAATCTCAGCCGTTGGATAAGCAAGGTTGATATCAGCTCTGATATGTTTAGAGGCCATCACATCATAAGCACCACCATAGGCCTTACGAGTAATAAGTGTGATCAGCGGAACAGTGGCTTCAGAGTAAGCATAAAGGAGCTTAGCCCCGTGGCGAATAATTCCACCATACTCCTGAACAGTTCCCGGAAGGAATCCTGGAACATCAACGAAAGTAATAATAGGAATATTGAAAGCATCACAGAAACGAACAAATCGAGCACCTTTAACAGATGAATCGATATCAAGACATCCAGCTAGGAAGTTTGGTTGGTTTGCAACGATCCCTACTTTAATTCCACCAATGGAAGCAAATCCGGTAATGATATTTTTAGCAAAACCAGCATGGACTTCAAGGAAGTGCTGATCATCAATCACTTCAAGAATAAGTTCATGCATGTCATAAGGTTTCTTAGAGTTATCAGGAACAAAATCTTTAAGTTTATTATTAGCACGCTTAACAGAGTCAGTTGTTAACTTCTCAGTATGCTTCACCATATTGCTTGCAGGAATGAAGGCAAAGAGTTCTCTTACGCGCTCAAAGCAATCATCTTCATCCGAACAGTTAAAGTGAGCAACACCAGACTTTTCATTGTGAGTATTAGCTCCACCTAGGGCATCTTTTGTAACTTCTTCGTGGGTCACAGTTTTAATAACATCAGGACCTGTTACAAACATGTATGAGGTTTTATCAACCATGAAAATGAAGTCGGTCATGGCAGGAGAATAAACTGCTCCACCAGCACAAGGCCCCATAATTAGAGAAATTTGAGGAATCACACCTGATGCCTGAACGTTACGATAGAAAATCTCAGCATAACCGGCAAGAGCATCAACCCCCTCTTGAATACGTGCACCACCAGAGTCGTTAATACCGATCACTGGAATCTTATTTTCAAGAGCAAAGTCCATAATCTTACAGATTTTATTAGCAAAGGCAGCACCAAGAGCTCCTCCCCAACAAGTAAAGTCTTGTGAGAATAGGGCCACTTGTTGTCCATTGATTTTTGCAATCCCTGTAACGACACCGTCCCCGAGGTACTTCGTTTTTTCCATCCCAAAGGAATTACAACGGTGAGTAACGAACTTATCAAATTCAATGAATGAATCCGGATCGACTAATTTATTGATTCTTTCACGGGCCGTGTATTTTCCCTGCTCGTGGTGTTTATTAATTCTAGCCTCACCGCCACCTAGTTCGGCTTCAGCGCTTAGACGCGCCAATTGCTCACGTCTCTGGTCATTGGATAACATCAGACCCTCCTCAAAATTTTTATAACAATATACTCAAGGCAAGAGTTATTTGGCAAAATTTAAGCGAATGAATGGTAGAGAAGATAGAGATTCAGGAGCATGGTTGGCCATGCCCCTGAAATAGGATAGTTATTACTGTCTTTTAGCGCCACTTTTCTTGTCGATTTGATAACTTTCCGATGGTGGCGTTTCTTTGCCTTGCTCTCTCATCTTGTTAAAGATGCGGGCACTCTCTCCTCGACGATTAGCAAGAAGACAATTCCTAAGATCCGCATATGGCTGGCATTGTTTTGAAATAAAAGCATTATATCGCTGCTCAGCAGGTGTACGCCCCTCGAAACTATCCACTGAAGTGGATTCTAAGTAGCGACTAAAAACATTAGATTTATTCAATTCCGCGAGCTCACTTTTAAAGGCCGTTTCAACAAACTTTTGACAAGTAACTTCCTTAGACCCAAATTCATTAAAATATTTCTTTAAGTTTTGCTCAAGTGACCATTTGCTAGATTGATATTCTAAATGATCGCGCAACTCGTAAGCAAAATCCTTAATCTCTTGACTGTTAACATTTTGCTCACAGGCACGAGCTTTTTTCTTGATCTCACTCATTACTTTATCAAAGTTATGCTTGAACTGTTCAATCTCGCACTTCTCCAACCAACAAGAAAAATCTTTAAAATTAGTCTTCATTGAAACGATGGTTTCAAATACAAGTTTCTCAAAATCTCTTTTCGCATAGGCACTAGAAATAATAAGATTCATCAAAAAGCTTGTTTTATTTTTTTTACTTAAAAGCACCTCTATATCATGAAGAGTAACGTTCTTAAGATTTAACCTCTCTTCATTGAGCAATATATAACCTTGTAGAAAGGTATCAACACTAAACCTCAACTTTATCTCGGTGAAATCTATTTGCGCCTCACCTTTTTGATTAACAGTTATAGGTGGAAGATTTTTTCTATTCTTATTATAACTCTCAATCCCTTTACTGAAGGCCGGAGCAAATTCTTTTGCCATTTCTGTAACAAATACTTTTTGGGCCTGCTCTTCACCTGCATTAGCTCCACATCCTAAAATAAAAGAAAAAAAGATTGTGGCCAATGAGTGGTGGTTAAAGAGAACTCTCATTATTCACCCGATGCTTTCTTTTGCTGAGCTCTTTTATCTAGTCCGTACTTGTCCACTTTCATAATCAATCCGGCGCGAGAGATTCCAAGCTCTTTAGCAAGTCTACTCTTATTAAAGCCAGTTCGCTTAAGCCCCTCTCTTATCATGAGGATTTCAAGCTCTTCCATCGCCTCTTTTAAACTTCCATTAGTATTCACACCACGAAGTCCACCAGGGAGTGCTCCTCCGGATCTTGGCATTTCACCAGATTCAAGAATTCGGGCTGAAAGCATATCAGGTGTAATTGTCTTCTCTTCTCCTGCTAAAACAACCAGACGTTCTACTTCGTTTTGAAGTTCGCGCACGTTACCTGGCCAACTATGATCAAGCATCTTTTCAAGACACTTTTTAGAGAAGGTTTTCATCGCCAGACCACCTTCCTCACATCTTTTTTGGAGGAAGTACTCCATAAGAACCGGGATATCTTC
>CAYWMU010000259.1:0-3704 GCA_964459395.1 uncultured Bacteriovorax sp. | reverse complement strand
GTTCATCAACCTTATCCGCGAGAAGATCAAGTCCTTCTTTCGTACTGAAGTCGACATCTTCAACCGCCAGGAAGTCCGCTTGAATAAGATCAGGATTAACTTCAAAATGTGCAGCAAATTCATCAGCAACTTTTTTATAGTGAGTGAAATGATGAACTTTTTGACGACGAAACCATCCTACATGCGGCGGGGGGAGAATCGGTGTTTGGAAGCTATTCCAATCGATATCGAAAGGAGAAGATTGGTCATTATTTAAAATAATAAAATCAAAATCAAAGTTAATATCTTTGTTAACTGCTACGAACTTGTTATTTAGTAATTCTGCTCTGTGAAGAGTTAGGATAAAACCGGAATGAGATTCAAGCTCGAGAGTATGATTCTCTCCATCAAAAATCTTTGTATCAGGAGTGAAGAGAATGACTTCTAACTCTGCTAACTCTAATGCTGTTTTTAATTTGTATAGATTATCTAAATAGAAACGATTCTTCGTATGAGATTCTGGAAGTAATCCGATCCTTTTAATATTTCCTTTGCTCTGAAAGAATTCTTTAAAGACTTCCGAAGTGTAGAGGAGATCTTTACCGCAAAGGTTATTAAAACCCGCTGGATACATATTCTGATCAACAGGGGCAAACTTCGTTGTACTCTCTCTAATATCCACACTTGAAGTAAGAGGTTGAGGAAGCTCGGACTGTTTATTGTCGATCCATTCGTTTATAGCGTTCCAGTTTTGAATAACAAAAATTTCGAATTCTTCTTTGGTTTGTATTTTAGTCGTCATAGTTCCCAGCTTTTTACTAATTGTGCAACTTGTGCATTTGGAGAGACATCTGCAATATCCGGAAAGTACCGAATGTTTGCAAAAATATCTCCCATGGATTTCTTAAGTTCTTTCTCTCTTAATAGAGCTTTTTGTTGATAACGTAAATGTGAATCATCCTTCGGTTCCCAGTTGCTCAGTTCATCCTCTAAACAACGGTTCAAAAGGAGATAGTGATCTTCGTGAAAGTAGAATTTTGCATGATGCTTGATTTCCAGGGCTTCATAGATCTTTCCCTGTTCAACTGAAGTTACGAGAAACCAGTTGGATTTATCTTTGTTTTTAAATTGTTCCTGAAGAGCGAATCCTTTTAAAAAAGCATCTTTTGCATCATAAATAATCTTAATTGCCTCTATGAAACTTTCAATGAATTCAGCCCCTGTAACCTTGTAGAGGTATTCCAGAAGTTTGTTCACTCCAGAAGAAATGACTTTATTGATAATATTGAATCCTTTCTTCGCATTCTTATTCGTGACGTAATTAAAGATATCAATGAAGCTTTGATCAAAGAAATGATTGATCTTACTGGCCCCTCGAAGAAAGTCTAAAAAGTGAGATCCAGGTGGTGTGTCTAATACGATTGAATCATAGATGTTTTTTTCAAATTGCATTTGCACTTCAATAAGAGAAAGTATTTCATTCATCCCACCATAGGGTTTAGTCAGGATACTTATAATCTTGTTTGATTCAAGTTCTTGTACATTAATGTCTTTGGCCATTTTAGAAATGGTATGCTGGCTAGACATCAGAAGGGCATCAAGACTCGTTTCTTCAAATTGAATACTTTGTATTTCACCGACGTCAGAATCATTAAGTCCTAAGAGATCTTTGAGCCTTTTTGCTGGATCGATTGTAATGAGAAGAACTTTTTTTCCCGTGCTCGCCAAGTAAATGGCACGACTAGTGGCCAGGGTTGTTTTTCCCACCCCTCCGGTTCCACAAAAAATTTCAAATTGTTTAATTGATAAACTCAAAAAATCATCCTTCCTTAGGTGTCAGAGACAACCTATTTTAAAGGAGAGGGGAGAGTCTTCCAAGCAAATCTCTTTCAATTTCTTCCGGAGATTGTTGCAGTGAGTGAGGAATAATTGTTTTAATGACTTCTTTTTGCTCATTAATGAGTTTTTCCTCGTAGCTGAGCTTTTCTTGCAAATTACGTGGAAGATTATCTTGATTTTTAAAGAGAGGAGTCAGGCAGTTATTAAGAATAATATCACTCTGAATGGGAGTTCTTTCTTTTAGAGAAGTTTTTAGCTCAACTGATTCTTGCCAACTCATTTGCGTTGGAAGGGCCGCAATAACAACTTTGGCATATTCTGGGTCATTCAGGCGACTAAGCATTTTATTGGTATCTTCAAAGACAAGACCTGTCCCAAAAATTTGTCCGAAGTTACTAGTGGCCTCAATCATTGTAAGAGCATGACCGGAGGCAGGAGAATCGAGAACGAAAACAAGGCTTTTATCGGCTTCTGCAAGTTCAAGAGTTTGTCCAAGGTAGATGAGATAATTAAAACCAGGAATCATGTTTACTAGGGCGCGGAAAAATGGAGTTTTAACAATCCATGATGCCACCATTTTTGAGCCCAGTTTTTTTTCGATATAGCCTTGCGCACTTTTTTCTAAATCGAGGGCCAGATGCTTAATTCCATCAACTTCTTCAAAGCTATTACTAGCGGAAGCCTCTCCTAATGAAGAAGTGGCAAAAGTTAAATAAGCTGCGTTGATGTTTTGTTCTTGTAGGTAGCGAGTGAAGGCCTTGGCCAGAGTGGTTTTTCCCACACCGCCTTTACCAGTGAATATGTAGAGGCGGTATAGTTTAGTCATTAGAACAAATACATTCCTGTAAACATAAGTTTGAAATAGTATCCACGTACATCAGATTGATCATCTTGTTCCACCACAAATGGAGTATGAAGTTGTCCTAGAACTCCTACGACCCATTCATCATTGAGACGAAGGTCAAGTCCTGCTCCAAAGTTAACACCAAAAGTGAGCTTTTGATCTGACCACTGAGTCTTACCGCGAGTGCTACGGCGCGCTTGTGGAGCATAAAATCCTAAGCCCCCAACGACGTAGGGAGAAAAATTATCAAACTCAACTAAACGGGCCTTAATCCCTGCGTTTAAACCCATGAGCTTCATCTTATCGCCTTCATCTTTGTGTTGCGAAAAGTGAGCATTGGCCAATAGGTCAAAGGAATAGCTTGCAGCATAACTGTAAAGAAGGTCAGCTGTGATTTTGTTATCACCATGTTTGCCGTAACCTCCTAAAAGGAAGGTTTGACCGAGTCCAATTCCAATACCATGACGCTGTAATCGTCTTGGAGCACTTGTCCGCGGGTACTCTTTTTCTACTTTTCTTTCTTCAACAGCAGGCGCAGTCGGCGCTGACTCAATAAGAACCGCGCCAGTGTCTTGCGTCTGAATTTTAGGAGAAAAAGCTTTTTCTTCTTGTGAGAGGGATGGGAGAGAAAAACTCATGGCCACTAGGGCCATGAGAGCAATAAAAAATTTTGTGTTACTCATGAACCTAGATTAGTTCAGAGTAGGCGAATTTTCCATAGAAGAATTAAGGTTTGCAACAAAAGCTGGTTGGAAAGCTTCAGTAGCAGGTGCCTCAAAGTTCAGATCAAGCTTAGCTTCAAGCATTTTGATATAACCAGTAAGTGTGCCTTCTTCAGAACGTACAACACGCTTAAGAAGTTCAGTATCACCCGGCTTAAGAGATTTGCGCTCTTGATCAAAAAGAAGCTGGATTTGAGTCATATAAGTGATGTCATTTTTTGATTTGTTGTCGATCACTTGGATCTCGTGGCCTTCACGAATAATTTGAGCGATCTCTTCTAGAGTCACGTAACAGCTTTGGAAAGTGTCGTAGAGCTTGC
>CAYWMU010000258.1:0-3776 GCA_964459395.1 uncultured Bacteriovorax sp. | reverse complement strand
TTCTTATTTAGGTCTTTCGACATAATTACTCCTGTGCTGGTGGAAGAGTTATTTCATTGAGATCATGAACTGTTCTTCTACCATCTTTTACCCAACTTCCTAGTTGCTGAAGGTAGGCCACAACGGCAATAGCTTCTTTCTTAGGAGTTGGCGGATTAGTTGATTCATCAAAATACCATGTATAACCAGGCATTACTGAACCAGGTGATGTTGATCGTGGATCATAAAGGTGAGCAATCTGCCAATCATTACTGCGCTTACCAGCTTCACGAGTTAAGTCAGGACCAACTCTTCTTGTACCGAAGAGTTGTGGTCTATTCAGTAGATTCTCATATTCACCCGGAGTTGAAATAGCACCATAGTACATAGACTCTCCACCAACCGGACGAACATACTGTGAATGACAGTGCCAACAGGCTTCTTTGATATAAATGTCACGACCTAAGAATAGGGCCTCGTGATACTCATCAAGATCCTTATAGTAAACTTGGAATTCTGGTGGAATTTCTTTAGGCATTCCACCATCCTCTGGCATCCCTGATGTCATAAGTGCAGGAGCAATACCAAGGGCCAATACAGACATAATAAAGAAACAAAACCCAGCAACTAAAAAAATGGTTGAAAAACGTTCTAAACGATTCATAAATTAACCCTTCGCCAAATCAGCATCTAGAATATCATTTGCAGCTGTTTCACCAGCAGGAAGACGAGACTGCCTCCAAGTCATGAGCATATTAATAACAAAACAAACTGTTCCTGCTAAAATTGCTACGCCTGAAAGAGTTCTCACCCACCAGAAAGGTTTAGAAGCAACTACTGAATCAATGAATGGAGCTAAAGACTTCCACATAAACCCTTGAACTAATCCTCCTGCGAGAAGATCAATATCCATTACGACGATCCCGATAAAAGATAGCCAAAAGTGCCAGCGTGTTAACGAAGCTGAGTAGATCGGAGTGTTCAGAAGTCTTGGGAATAAGTAGTAGATCCAAGCAAAGGCCCAGAAACTAAATGTACCAAAGAGAACAAGGTGAGAGTGTCCTACAACCCAGTCAGTAAAGTGAATAATCTCTTGGAAAGTCAAAGTCACTTGAACAGCACACTGAATACATGTCACAAGATATGATAGTGCCCCAACAAGGAAGAACTGAAGTGATACGTTAGAAGTCACTTTCTTCCAATCACTTGCCATTGTAGCAATAACGTTAAAGACCACTGTATAAACCACTACGTGAACACCAACTGAAGCAATGATAGATGCATACTGCGCCCACATTGGAATTGGAGAATAAAGATAATGGTGAACAGAGTTCATCGGATAGAAGAACGCTAGTCCCCAGAAACCAATGAGAGAAAGAGAGTGAGAGAAAAGAGGCTTTCTCATAAGAACCGGAAGAAGATAATAAATCATTCCTGTACCAATTGGAGTGACGAACAATCCAACTAGGTCATGAATATACATTGAAGAAATAGTTGCACCACCAGTACCTGCAAAGAAATACTCTGGAAGGAAGTTACCCATTACATAAACGAGTGGAGTCCAAATAAGAGCAGCTAGCACGTACCAAATAGTTACATAATAAGGCTCATGTCTTCCTCTCCAAATAGAAGTCACCACGTTCACAACGTATAAAACTACGGCCACTGCAATAAAAGGGTCTAGAATCTTTGGTGTCTCTCCCCATTCCTGAGCTTGTCCATATCCAGCAAGAATTAGAACAACAGTGAGTACAATAAGAGTGTTATAAAACCAAAAGACAAACCACCCTAATTTCTCTGAGAGAATAGGTTTATTAGTTAGCTTCGGGATCATATAAAGAACGATGGCAAAGAAAATATTAGCAAGCCAACCGTAGGCCACTGCTTGAGTGTGGACCATTCTTACTCTTCCCGGAGAGAAGAAAGAAATATCCTTTAAAGGATAAAGATCAATAAACTGCATCGAATAACCTAGGCCAGCTAGGACGACGAGAAGAATAACTGCGAAACTCACGCACATATGGGCCTTAACTAGGCCATATGGTACAAGAGAATTTTTTGTATTAGCTGTATCAGTACTCATAATTCACCTATTTAACTTCATCTTGAGAAGAGATTAATTGTGGATCTGCGATTGGGGCAATTGGAGGATTGTTTTCATCATAAACTCCATTCTCTAAACCACGAAGATAGAGAACCCATGCAGTTAAATCCCAAAGAGCGTCATCGGAATAAACATCTTTATAAGAAGACATTGGTGTTCCGTTTACTCCTGTTAGAAGAATTCGATAAATATCTTTAACAGACTTCCCTGATTTGATTGTAAGTTTAGTTAGATTTGCAGGAACGATGGGTTGATCCCAGTCATCAAGAAGATCCACTCCCCCTTCACCATCTCCATAACCATTATTACCATGACAGAGAACACAAGATTCAATGAAGAGTTCCTTACCCTTTTTAGCTCTCACGATAAACTTAGAAAAATCTTTGAAGTCTTCTTCAGGAAATGGAGCTCCGATAACAGCAACATCAAAGTTGGAAGGATCGTTCCAGGCAGGTGAAAACGTTTTAATATATTCAACAATGGCAAAACGCTCTTGCTCTGACACATCAGCAAAACTTGGCATACTTGAATTAGGAATCCCTCGAGAAATTGTCGTCATCAAGTCCTGATCACTTGGTAGTGTTCCTAAAGGAGACGAGCGAAATTTAAAAATCCCTGAAGTAAAGTCCCTCGGTTTTGGATCTAGAAACTGAGCAGCCGGCCCAAGTCCGTCACCCTTTTCTCCATGACAACCAGAACAACGAAACATGTAAGCATTCTTCCCGTGAGCAATAATTTCTTGACGTGCAATAGATTGGACAAAGGGAGAAGCGAAACTAGCTGTTGAAAACAAAAGTAACAAAAGAACTTTCATGAATAAACACTCCTCAAATATTTGGGGTAATACTAAGATTATAAATGTAATTGAAGTATGACTTAGATCATGCTTTGAAAACTTTCTTTGGGTCTCGCAGAATCAGCATTCCATCACCATAAGAATAAAACCGATATTTATTTTGAATTCCGATATCATAAAGTTCCAAGGTCTTTTCTCTCCCTATTAAAGCACTTACCAACATAATCAATGAAGATTTTGGCAAATGAAAATTAGTTATCAACGCATTTATTGATAAGACCGGACGTCCGGGATAAAGAAATATATTTGTCCCTTGAAATCCATTCTTCGAAAATTCTATTTTACCATTCTTATAACAACTCTCCAAAGTTCGCAAGGTAGTTGTACCAACTGCCACTCTATATGCACCTTGATTGATCAAACGAAGATTTTCTTCATCAATAGAGTAAAACTCTTCGTGCATCGAATGTTCGAGAATGTTTTCTGTTTTTACGGGAGCAAAAGTTCCTGCACCTACGTGTAAAGTGATAGTTGCAAGAGAATGTTTCCTTTTTAGTTTAGTAAGTAATTCCTCCGAAAAATGGAGCCCGGCCGTCGGAACAGCTACTGAACCAACTTCTTGAGCATAAACTGTTTGATAAGTTTCGCGATCTCTTTCATCAGATTCTCCTCCTCTGATATAAGGAGGGATCGGTATTTTTCCAATTTTATCCAGATGATTCAGAAAATCTTGATGTGAAAGACTAGTCGAAACCAAAAAACCTTTTGTGGTGATCACTTCTAATTTTACTTTGAGGCCATCAAAAATAAACACATCTCCGACTTTTCTTTTCCCCGAAGCTTTAATCATCGCTGGATAAAAACACACTTCTCTTATGACGGACAGACTAAAAACTT
>CAYWMU010000257.1:0-3814 GCA_964459395.1 uncultured Bacteriovorax sp. | reverse complement strand
ATAGACGCGAATTTTTCAAGAAAAGTATTCTAGGTCTAGGGGCCTTTTTTCTGGTCAATGGTGTGGGGGCCGTAAAGAGCTTGGCCAATGTGGTGGTCAAGGCAGTAGAAGGGAAACTCGGGTATAAAGTTGAGAGCCGCTTTCCCAATAAAAATTGCCAGAACTGCAAGCACTACAAAATTCGCGAGGGAGAGGAATCTGGTGAATGTCTTCTTCTTGCTATGAAAAATATTATGAAAGCAGATGTGGTTTTAGTTGATCCAAAAGGTCACTGTAATATGTGGGCCAAAATAAGCTAGGGGAGTTTTACTCCCCTGCTCTTTTTTTAAACAAGCATTTTTAGAACACAACGAAGAGGCTCAGCAGCTCCCCAGAGAAGCTGATCCCCTACTGTGAAAGCATTGATGTATTCATCCCCTAAGGTCATCTTACGAACTCTCCCAATGGCCACATCCATTGTTCCAGAGACTGCTGCTGGAGTGAGCTTTTTAAGAGAGTCAGGTTTATTATTTTCGACGAACTTAACCCATGAATTTCCATTACGAAGAAGATCTTCAACGGTTTTAATATCAGTTGATTTTTTTAATTTAATAGTTAGACCTTGTGAATGAGAACGAAGAGCACCTACGCGCACACAGTTTCCATCAATTTTAATTTCTTCATTGGTATTACCAAGAATTTTATTGGCCTCAACCTGTGCTTTCCATTCTTCTTTTGACTGGCCACTTGGCATTTCAACATCAATCCATGGAAGAACGTTAAGAGCAAGAGGATGACCAAAGTTTTGAGTAGGAAAATCATTTGAGTTCATCAGAGCAGTCATCTCTTTTTCTAAGAAGAGTGCATCTGCTGTTGGATGATTTCCAAGTTTATTTCCCACAGTTTGCATCTGTGATAATAACTCGATCATATTCTTTGCACCGGCACCAGAAGCTGCTTGATAAGTCATGGAGCTGATCCACTCAATGAGCCCTTCTTTAAAAAGACCATCAAGAGCAATCAGAAGAAGACTTACAGTGCAATTCCCGCCAATGAGTTCTTTACCACCTTTGGCGATATACTCTTCAATAAGTCCCCTATTAACAGGATCGAGAACAATGAGAGATTCCTTATTCATGCGAAGCGCACTGGCCGCATCAATCCAATATCCCTTCCAGCCTTCTTCGCGAAGTTTTCCATAAACTTCTTTGGTGTAATCTCCACCTTGGCAGGAAAGAAGGATATCCATCTTTTTTAGTTCATTAATTTCAAAGGCATCAAGGAGAGTTTCATAGCCGTTAGGAAAGAACGGAGCATTTTCTCCCTTTTGAGAAGTTGTGAAAAAGTATGATTCAAAATCTTTAAAATCATCTTCTTCTTTCATGCGATCAATTAAAACTGACCCGACCATACCGCGCCATCCAATTAAACCGACTTTTTTCATCTTGATTCTCCATTCTTTGTGTAACCTTGTTTTTGAGGTTATCCTGAAAAATTTGTAAAAGTAAACTTGGAATTTCCTGTTTAATCTACTATGCTTTTTAAGTTGCCTAAAGAGGCGCTGTTTTTAGGTAAGAACTTAAGAGACTAATTAAGGGTCGCTGGATTAAGTTCTGAGGGAAAAACGGCCGAAGTGTTCTTTTGCTTAATTCAAAGAACATTGGTTGTTGGGGCTGAATCCCCAAGGCTGTCACAAGAAATTGTGGAGTGCTTTAGGTAGGTAAGCTTCACCGTTTTCCTATCTTTAACACCTATCCTTTCTTCTCTTTGGTCCACTAATAAACTTTTAGGAGAAGGTTATGAATCGAAAACTCATCGTTTCCAAATTTGGCGGAACTTCTATGGGAAGTTATGAGGCAATGCTTCGTTCTGCCCAAGTGGCCTCTGAGTTTGATTCATTTATTCTGGTGGTCTCTGCCACCTCTGGTACTACTGATCAGTTGATCCATCTGGCCCAACTCGCATCTTCTTCTCAAATGGATGAGTGTAAAGCTCTCATGAAAGAGATTGAACTCAGACATCGAACCATTCTTAAAGAAGCTGGAAACACGGCCTCTACTCTCCAAATCCTTGAAGGATTTCTCACTGAACTTGATCTTCTTGTTCAAAATATCGCTCTCTTAAGAGAACTCACACCACGGGCCAATGATCATATTCTGTCCCTTGGAGAGAGAATGAGTTCCCTCATTTTTAAAGATGTGGTTGCTGGAACTATTCCAAATAAAGAAGTAAGGCTCTTGGATGCACGAAGTATTATCAGGACTGATTCCCATTTTGGAAAAGCGACACCTCTTATTGAAGACATCGCTAAAAATGCCAGTGAGAAACTCGATATAAAGGATAACATTATCTACGTCACCCAAGGGTTTATTGGGGCCGATCGTGAAGGTAACACAACTATCCTTGGTCGTGGTGGAAGTGATTTTTCTGCAGCTCTTTTGGCCGAAAGTATCGGTGCCGATTGTCTGCAAATTTGGACCGATGTTACAGGAGTTGCATCAACTGATCCGCGAATCGTTAAGTCTGCAAGAATTATCCCTGAACTCAGTTATGCTGAAGCGGCCGAGATGGCCCAGTATGGAGCAAAGATTCTTCATCCGGCCACTATTGCGCCGGCCGTTCGTCGCGAAATTCCTGTTTTCGTAGGCTCTTCAATTACTCCTCACGAAGGTGGAACTTGGATTAAAAAGACGATTGACCAAAAACCTACAGTAAGAGCAATTACCAAACGCTCAAAGCAAGCCCTCGTCACTGTAACAACTCCTCATATGTTTAATGCTTTCGGTTTTATGAGCGAGATCTTCGGTATCTTTGCTAAACATAGAATCTCTGTTGATTGCGTTACCACTTCAGAAATTGCCGTAGCTATCACTGTGGACATGGCCACCCTTGGTCACAGAAAACTTATTGAAGAACTAAAGGAAGTGGCCAAGGTCGAAATTGACGAAGGTTATGAACTCATCAGTTTAATTGGTAATGATCTTCACATCAGACCAAGCATTGCCAAAGATATCTTTTCAACGATTGAAGGAATTAATATCCGAATGATGTCACTTGGAGCTTCACCTTATAACTTTAACTTTCTTGTTAAAGAAACTGACTCTCCTCATGTGATTTTAAAACTACACCAAAGGTTAATTGAGGGCGTATGAAAATAGCTTTACTAGGAAAGGGAAAAACAGGTTCTAAAGTAGTAGAGCTCTACAAAGGAGACATCACTGTCTTTGACAGCAAAAATCCTCCGACTTTAGAAGCATTAAAGGATCATGATGTTTTGATCTCGTTCCTCCCAGGAGATGCTTTTCTTGAGTACCTTCCCCTATTCGTAGAATCATCACGCCCCATGGTCATCGGCTCTACTGGTTTTACCTGGCCAGTGGAGCTTGATTCCCAATTAAGAGAAAACAATATCTCTTGGATCTATGGTTCAAATTTCTCACTAGGAGTAGTGTTAACTAAAATCCTTATTGGGAAAATGAATAAGTTCCTTAACCTTTTTGAAGAGAAGACATTTCAATTACACGAAGTACATCACACTAAAAAACTTGATGCCCCTAGTGGAACAGCACTTTCCATGGCAAGCTGGGTAGATGCACCTGTAGATATTAGCTCAGAACGAACTGGTGATGTTGTGGGTTTCCATGCTCTCACTATGAAAACCCCTAGAGAAGAAATAACAATTTCTCACAATGCTCTTGATCGCTCCCTCTTTGCAGAAGGGGCCATCAAAGCTGCTCAAATGATTTATGAACAAAAAATCATTTGAGCAGCTTTGATGGCCCCAGGACTCTCAAACTTTCAGGAAGTCATAGAAAAACAGCTTAGCTAAAAGGAT
>CAYWMU010000256.1:0-3840 GCA_964459395.1 uncultured Bacteriovorax sp. | reverse complement strand
CTTCTTAAAGCGGCTAAACCTGATTTTGAGATTTCAGAAGAGGCCAAAAATTATAGACCCCATTTACCAGTGAGCGAAAAGAACAGAGAAAAGGTGGCCCCCTACACCAGTAGTGGAGAATATTTTGTAGTGGCGCCTGCTTCAGTATGGTTTACCAAAGCTTGGAGTGAGCATAAGTTTCGTGAGTTAACCACGGCCCTTAATTCTAAGGGAAAAGTCTTCTTAATTGGAGGCCCTGATGATCACGCTCTCTGCGAGAGAATTGGAAAAGATCTAGAAAATGTAGAAAACCTCTGCGGGAAACTCTCACTTCTGGATTCAGGGGCCTTGATGGAAAAAGCGAGAAGAGTCTTTGTGAATGACTCTGGCCCTCTTCATCTAGCAAGTTGTATGAATGCTAAAACCACCGCGATCTTCTGCTCAACAGTTCAAGAGTTTGGCTACACTCCTTTAGCAGAGGATTCAGTCGTCATTGATATGGGAGAAATGGATTGCCGTCCTTGTGGACTTCACGGTCACACGGCATGTCCCCTTGAGCATTACAAATGCTCTGAAGACATCGAAGTAAGTCGCGTTCTTGCCACGATTAACTAAGTAAGTGCTGAAAATCTTCCATTGAAAGTTTACCACTAAAGAAGTTCTCATCATCCTCGGCCATGAGGTCGCGGAAGAGCTCTTGTTTTGTCTTCTGAAGTATCAGAACTTTTTCTTCAATGGAGTCTTTAATAATCGGACGATAAACGGTGAGTTTATTCTCTTGTCCAATCCTGTGAGCACGGTCAATGGCCTGACGTTCGACCGCCGGGTTCCACCATGGATCCATCAGGAAGATATAGCTTGCGGCAGTGAGGTTGAGTCCAAATCCCCCGGCCTTAAGCGAGATAAGAAAAATTTGAGCGTCTCCATTCTGGAAGAGCTCAACTTGCTCACTTCTTTTCTTGAGAGCTTGAGAACCATCAATACGAGCAAACTTCCAACCTTGCTCTCTGATCTTATTTTCAATCATATCGAGATAAGTAGTGAACTGAGAGAAAACAAGAGTCTTGTGTCCTTCGGAAACAAGTTGTTCCAGGTTCTCCATTAGGAAATCCACTTTAGTGGAATAAAAACTCGGCTGTTTTTGCCAAAGACAAAGTTGTCTCATTTGAAGAAGAGATTTGAGGACCTCTCCATAACGTTTTTGGGTACCAGTTGCCATCATATTGGCACGTACCACATCAAGTTTATTTTTGTAGAACTCTTTTTCTTCCGGAGAGAAATCAAGGAAAACGTGGTTTTCAATTTTCTCAGGAAGGTCTTGAAGAACTTGTTCTTTAGTTCGTCGAAGAATGAAAGGCTTCACAGTTTTACGAGCAAGAAGTCTGTTTTTACTTTTTGACTGCGAACGAAGAATTCCTAAGTCTCCCCATACACCAGGAACAGCAAGATCCATAATGTTGTAGAACTCAGAGAGATCATTTTCAACAGGAGTACCTGTTAAGCAAATACGAAACTTAGCTTTGAGTTGTCTTGCTGAGTTTGCACCAAGAGATCTCACATTTTTTAAATGTTGAACTTCATCAAAAATGACAATGTCATACTCTTCTTCTGACAGAGTTGAGAGAGATTCTTTTTTCATCAATCCATAAGAAGTCAGAATGACTTGAGCATCAGTTTTAAACTCCCGCTCATCTCCGTAGTAAACGGAGTAGGTGAGGTCAGAGAACTTCTCAATCTCATTTCTCCAGTTAAAGAGAATAGAAACAGGAGTTACGATAAGAACGCGTTTAAGAGTTGGCTGTAGAGTCTGAAGTAGCATGATGGTCTGAAGCGTTTTACCAAGACCCATATCATCCGCAAGACATGCCCCGAACTTATGTTCATAAAGGAAACGAAGCCAATTATAGCCATCAAGTTGATAAGGACGAGCAATGTCTTTAAATCTTTCATGGACATCATACTGAGGCATACTTTCCATGTTCATGATTCTTTGACAGAACTCTTCTTCCTCAACCGTGAGGGCACCTTCAATACCAAGCCTCTTAAGTTCAAAGAGCTCAAAAATTCGTGCCCGTTGGAGGAAGAGACCAAAACGAGAAAGTCCTTTTGCTGGCCCTTCTTTTTTATCACCTTCAAACTTAGTGTATCTCTTCATAAAACGAAGAAGATCTTTCTGTTCGTTTGAGAGGAGGAGAAGACCTTTATTAGAAATAATAAAGTTATCTGTGATCTCTGCATTTTTAATGATCTCAAGATCGTGATCATCAACAATTAAATCAAGTTGAAACCAATCGAGTCGACTTAGGTTTCTTTCAAAACGAATTCCAGACTTCCAGGTTTTAATTTGTTCCTGGTCGTAGAAAATAGGAATATTAAGAGGGAGAAGGTCATAGTAAAAACCAGCTACCCCTTCAAGAAGTGCAGTCTTAGGAACTTGAAATAAAGCTTTTCTTTCTTCTTTAAAATAGAAAGATGTTTTTAAAGACTGTTCTGTGAAATTCTTCAAGAAAGACTGGAATACTTTTTTGAAGGTTGAAACATTGAGAACAAATATCTTTTTAAATTCGGGATCAAAGAAATGGAGTTCCATTTCAGAATTAATGAGATTGATCCACTCACTCATCATCGCTTTCTTGGAAGCAGAGTGAATGTGCTTTCTATGAAGAGTTGTTTCATTCTCCCAATCCTCAATAAGGGATTTGAAAAAAGAGATGGAATCATTTTTCGTTCTAAAGCTTCCGGCCCATCCGCCCTCACTGATAAAAAGCATAAAGGGAGAAGGGATAGGAACCTTCTTTTGATCTGGAGTAAAAAGTTCTAATTCGAGATTAAGAAAACTTTTTCGCTGACTAGTATTAATACTGAAACGCCACTCAAGATCAGTTGTTTCAAAACTATCCCATGATTGATCTTCGATACAGAGTTCAACTTGCCCTTGTTGATGAAGAGGAAAGAAAATACGAATGAAGTCTTGAATATCAGCAATAGGATCGGTGAGTTTTAATTTAGTATTAAGTTCTCTGATCTCGCTTTGAAGATCCAGAGCGATACCTGTTTCCCAATTAAAAAGGTAGAGCACATCAAAAAGAGAAATCTCTTTAGTTTCATTGCCATCGTTATCGAGCCAACTAAATCGGTAAGCAAATTTCTCTTCGATATAGAGGCTATCTTTGTACTCTTCAAGTTCCTGAGCAGGGAAGAGATTAACTTTAAGCTTTCCTTCCCAACGACTTGGAGGAGGGAAATTAATTACTTTTCTATTTTTTAGGGTGTATTGAAGGGAGCTAAAACTTGAGTTCATCTTCGCCCCAATAAGCTTAGGGGCGTCCTTCACCAGTGTTCCGTAGCGCTCGACATGAACCCCTTCATTACCAATCATCGAGTAGTGAAAAGGAGAACTCTGAGTCGTTGGTGAAGTACTTTGCTTTAACTCAGCAAATTTAAGAAGGAGGCTTGCTGTGTGATGGCAGGGCTGTTCTTCACTCCACAGGTGACAAGAGCACTGAGTGTTGAATTTATTCTCAGATTTCTTAGCACTGACCTTTGCTTCGTAACTCGTGTTATTCTCGGAAATAATACCGGAAACAATAAAGAAGCCCTCAGGGTTTCCTTTAGTAAATGAAAGAGACACTCTTCCTTGCTCAACCATTTTTCGCGCTTGAAACAAAATGGCATCAGTGAAGTGCTCTTCTATAAGTGAATCAACAGGGTTTTTATTCGTATATTCCATTAGCTCGCTTCTATTCAAAGAGTATTAGTATAGGCCCTTTTGCTTATTTTTGCAGTTAAAAGAATGTCAGAGCGGGGGAATTCTGATTTATCTCCCATTTACATGGACGCAACCTCTCGAGAAAAATCATT
>CAYWMU010000255.1:0-3850 GCA_964459395.1 uncultured Bacteriovorax sp. | reverse complement strand
TTGCCCTCCGTAAGTATCAATCGTGTAGCTTACTCCATTGAGAAATCCAGAATCTTCCCAAAGAGTTCCTTGCTTCTTATCATCCGGGTATCCGGAAATCGTCACTCTTTCATTCGTTGTATACTGCGTACTAAGTGGTAGCGGGGCAACTGAGAATTCTTTTTCAAAAACAATCACACCTAGATCCGTATTATGAGGATTCTTCTTAGTGTACTCTGGAAAGCGATGACCTCGTTTGGCCTTAACGGCATTCTTAGTATTTTTTGAGAGCTGTCCCCAAATTCTTGAAACCTGACCTGGAATAAAATAAATATCAGCAAACGGTTCAATACAATGGGCCGCAGTGAGAACAACTTTAGGAGCAATGACTGTTCCGGTACAAGCGTAAATGGAGTTTCGGTGTTGGTAAAAAATGAGACCGATACTTTCGTGGGCCAGAGTTTTGTCTTTCTTTTTTACTTGTACCCTATCATCGCTCCCAACGACCATTTTGTTATTGGCCATAGCAGAGAAGGAGTAAGTTGAAAGTAAAAGTAGAAAGAAAAGATTCTTCATTGGGACCTCATTATTAATAGCTTCATTCTAAAACAAGAGGTTCTAAAGAAGAGGGAAATTGAAAAAAAGAGTAGAGTGTCTATTTTTTAGACACTCTACCAAGGAGAAATGAGGGCTAAAAGTTTCTAACTCCTGTTCCTAAAGAAAGTGTGGAGTAGTTATCGCTATTTGTAGCAGTAATATAGTACTGATACTGATCGATCTGCTGATTAAGTGAAATAAGAGTTTCTTCATTTAGAACTTCACTGGAGTTAATAAATTGTTTCCCATCGTGAGTAATGACCGCGCTAGAAGTAAGACGACCTCTGAAAGGAGTAATGTAGCCGTTAATTTTATTGTATCTTGCAGGAGTATTAACCGGTAATTCTATGGTCTTATTGGAGAATACCAGACTCACTTTAGTATTTCCTGAGCGTTGTTCGACAGTGTGACCGGCACAACTGTCTTCAGACGTTTCACTCATCACTGCTTTAACGGGATAAGTTTCTTTTTTAGACCAGTTATCTTTTGTAAGAGTTACTTCGATCGTTCCAACTTCAAAAGAAACAGTTGTGGTACAAAAAATCATTGAATCATCCTGAGTTCTATGTTTTGAAACAGTAGCAGGAACAATCTTCCCAGAAGAAATGAGCTTTACGTCATATTGATAAATTCCAGCATCAAAACCATTGTAGAGATTTGAAAGATCAAGAGTTGTCTGGCGGTGAACATCTGCCCAAACTGAACCTGTAACAAGAGTGAAAATAAGTAAAAGAATCTTCATAAAAACTCCTAAGTTTTAAGTGTGAAGACCTTTTATCAAGAGAAGTGACAAAAAACCAAGTTAAGGTAGGGTTAAGAAAGAGTCAGGCCCTTACGGGCCTGATCTTATTTCAGCATAATATCTTCGAATGAGGTGAGGGCTGCCTTGGCTCCTTCTCCCATAGAAATGATAATCTGCTTATAAGGAACTGTCGTAACGTCGCCTGCTGCATAAATACCGGCAACGTTTGTTCGACATTTATTATCAACAACAATTTCTCCGAAGCGATTTGTTTCAACGACATCTTTAATAAAAGATGAGTTTGGTACAAGTCCGATCTGAACAAAGACACCCTCGAGATCAATTCGTTTTGATTCGTTATTAGTGCGATCTTCATATTCAAGACCAACTACTTTTCCGTTGTCGCCAATGACTTGAGTTGTTTTAGCATTAGTTATAATTTCTACATTTGATAGTGTTTTAACTTTGTTAACTAATACCGTATCGGCCTTAAGTTCAGCTCCAAACTCGATGAGCTTAATGGATTTTACAATGCCTGCAAGGTCAATAGCGGCTTCTACACCAGAGTTACCACCACCAATGACAGCAATATCTTTTCCTTTAAAAATCGGTCCGTCACAGTGTGGACAGAAGGCCACTCCTCGGCCGATATGTTCTTTCTCTCCAGGAACTCCAAGCTCTCGCCATTTAGCTCCTGTTGCGACAATAAGAGATTTTGTTTGAAGGTATTCACCACTTTCAAGTTCTAATTTCTTGAGATCACCGTTAATGACATTTTTCACACGTCGGTGTTCAAGAAGTTTGATGTCATACTCTGAGATATGACTCGCAAGTTGTGCTGCTAGTTGAGGACCTTCTGTGTAAGGAACAGAAATTAAATTCTCAATACCTTTGGTATCTTGAACTTGGCCTCCGACTCTTTCAGCAATGATAGCCGTTTTAAGACCTTTCCTCGCTGAATAGATGGCAGCACTTGCTCCTCCAGGACCAGCACCTACAACGACCACGTCATAGGAACCCAAGTCTAAATCCTCTGGATTTATTTCTTGCTCTTCAGTTCCGTACTCTGCTTCGAGTTTAGCAATGAGTTCTACTAAGTTCGTTTTACCTGAGCTAAGAAGCTTCTCGTTTTTAACAACACTTGGAACCCCTTGGATTCCAAGTGAAGCGACTTCTTCTTGAACAAGTCCACCGTCAACCATCGTGTGCTTAAAGTTTGGATGGTATAAACACATCAGGTTAAGGGCCTGAACGACCTCAGGACAGTTCTCACAAGAGAGTGAGATATAAGTTTTTATCTCTACTGGTCCTTTAATTCTTTTGATGCGATTAAGAATCGCGGAATCAGGTAGCTTGCCCTTACCATCAGTGTGGAGGATTGCAAGAACAAGAGAGGTAAACTCATGTCCACCAGGATAACCCACAAAGTTTATTCCAGTAGGTTGACCCTTATAGTGAATAGATAGCTCTGGTAGCTTACTCGGCTCATCTGAGTGAACTACTGCAATCTTTGAAGATGTACTGGCCAGACTTTCTGCAAGGTCTTTAAGATCCTTGTAATTGGCATGCTCAGATTTTTTAATGACTAAGCTGACCTCATTTTCTAATGCCTGATAGACACCTTTAAGTTGTTCAATGATCGCTGTATCTAACATAACTACCTCTCTCTTCTTTTATTTTACGCTTTAAATTTTACCTACGAGGTCTAGTCCCGGTTTAAGAGTCTCTGAACCTGGTTTCCATTTCGCTGGACATACTTCATTAGGGTTATTTCTAATGAACTGGGCCGCCTGAACTTTTCTCATTAATTCCTCAGCATTACGTCCAATACCGTTGTCATGGATTTCTGCTAATTTGATGTTTCCATCTGGATCAATTAAAAACGTTCCACGGTAAGCAAGACCTTCTTCTTCAATGTAAACACCTAAGGCACGTGATAGGGCACCTGTTGGGTCCGCAAGCATTGGGTAGTTGATTTTTTTAATTGAGTCACTGGTGTCATGCCACGCTTTGTGGGTAAAGTGGGTATCCGTAGAAACGGAGTAAACTTCAACACCCATTTTTTGGAACTCTTCATATTTTTCGGCCATATCAACTAATTCAGTCGGACATACGAATGTAAAGTCGGCAGGGTAGAAAAAGAGAATAGACCATTTACCTGCAAGATCATTTGATGTAACTTGCATAAAATCATTCTTGTAATAGGCCTGAGCTTTAAATTCTGGTAATTTTGAATTGATAATCGTTTTCATGTAAATCCTCCTATGGATAACAATGTTAGTGTTGTTTTTTCCTTGAAATCATCTTCGATCATTTCTCTAAAACTATCCAATCTTTGATTTCTATCGATTGATAGAGATTATCTATGGCGAGCTTTGCCTGATAGATAACTCAAATATTTGGTTTATAATCTTAAGAAATCAAAAAGTTAGGAGTAAGAATGGATTCTTCGCTGTTTCAGAGTTTGTTTACCTTTATGAATAATCACATATTCACAATTATTTATCTTTTTGTGGCCGTTGAAGTTTATTT
>CAYWMU010000254.1:0-3856 GCA_964459395.1 uncultured Bacteriovorax sp. | reverse complement strand
ATACCAAGTGGTGGTACCTAGAATTGCTACAAGAGCATGAGTTCTAATTCCAGCTTCGGCTTCGTTCGGTGCATGTCTTCTCTCGCGAACAACGCCTATCATTAGTCCGATACCGAGGGCCGTAATCAAGCCTTGAAAGAAAGGGTCATCAATCATAAGTTAGATTCTACAAGTTGAGCTAATTGATCAGCGCTCATCGCGCCACTTTGTCTTTTAGTTTCTTTTTGATTCTTAAAGAAAATCGT
Source organism: uncultured Bacteriovorax sp. (assembly GCA_964459395.1). Lineage (GTDB taxonomy): Bacteria > Bdellovibrionota > Bacteriovoracia > Bacteriovoracales > Bacteriovoracaceae > Peredibacter. The sequence continues at coordinate 3,611 of CAYWMU010000254.1, read as the reverse complement.
ACAAGGGATTCCTCTAATACCTAATTCCCCAGCAAGTTGCTGTTCTGTTTCTGTATTAATTTTCAAAAATATGGCATTTCGGTTTTTCAGAGATGCCTTTTCATACTCTGGAGCATAGCTTTGACAGGGGCCACACCAACTTGCCCAAAAATCAACGACAATAAGACCTGAGTGATTATTCAAAATTTTTCTAAAACCGTTGGTTGAGACTTCTGATACTAATCCTTTAAGATTAAGTTCACTGCCGCACTTTCCACAGACTGGTTTCTTTTCTAAGGCCTTGTTACTGTCTAGTTTATTGAGAGAAGAACACTGGAAGCATTCGGAAAATGTTGTACTCATATATTCTTTCCTTTCTCTTTAACGAGCTGTTAGTATTTTCATATGAAATCAACCCTTATGACAAATTCTTATCTCTCATTGCCCGAACTATTTTATGAGAGATGCCAAGCGGCCAGCTTTCCTAAAGTAAAACTTCTTCTATTTAATGAATCATTGGCCCTGGAGCTAGGATTCCCTTTTTCTGAATACTCAGAAGATGAATTGGCCGAAATATTTTCTGGTCAAAAACTCCTAAGCAATTCTGAACCTGTTGCGCTGGCCTATGCAGGCTTTCAATTTGCACATCCAGTACCTCTTTTAGGGGATGGCCGTGCCTTGCTTCTAGGAGAGTTAAATGGATTTGATATTCAGCTTAAAGGTTCTGGTCAAACTCCTTTTTCACGTCGAGGAGATGGTCGTAGTGCTTTAGGCCCAGTTATTAGAGAATATATTGTCAGTGAGTTTATGAATGTTGTTGGTATTCCGACGACAAGGGCCCTCGCAGCGGTTTCAACTGGAGAGAATGTTTACCGTCAATTTGGTCCTGAACCAGGTGGAGTTTTTACTCGAGTAGCTGCTAGTCATCTTAGAGTAGGAACTTTTCAGTATCTGTTTTTTAAGAAGGATGAACCCTCATTAATAGAACTTCTCAATTACACTATCAAAAGACATTATCCTGAATTAGAAGGTCTCAATTTAAGAGACAAGGCCCTAGGTCTTCTCGAAAAAGTGGCCATGAGGCAAGGTGAACTAATAGCGGATTGGACTAAATTTGGTTTTATTCATGGAGTGATGAATACAGACAACTGTTCTCTCGCAGGTATAACTATCGATTATGGTCCCTGTGCGTTTATGGATGAATTTAAATTTCATCAAGTCTTTAGTTCGATTGATCAAAGAGGACGTTATTCATTTTTTAATCAGCTTCCAGTTATTCAGTGGAATATTTTAAGGCTGGCCGATTGTTTGTTACCCCTTATTTCCTCAAATGAGAAAGAAGCAATTGGATTAGTAGAGACTAAGCTTCATCCGATTCTCAATAACTTTTCTCGTCTGAGAATGAGTAAAGTCGCTCAAAAGTTGGGAATAAATGATTATCAAGATAGTGATGAAGTTTTGGTCATGGATTTCTTGAAGTATCTCGAAGAAGAATCATTGGATTTTACTTTAGCTTTTAGAAATTTGCCTGAACTTATCAATGGGAATGATAACTTCTATCCTAAGACGGATAATTTCTTGTCATTTCTTTCTCGCTGGAAAGAAAGAGGTCCTCAAGTAGATCAACTTAATTTAATTAATCCCATATATATTCCGAGGAATCATCTGATTCAAAAAGCTATTGATCTTTCATATATGGGCGACCTTTCATTTGCTAAAAAACTAATTGAGGTCTTAGAAGATCCGTTTACGGCAAAAGAAGATTTCTCTGAATTCTCTTTACCTCCACAGGAGCATGAAAGAGTTATACAAACTTTCTGTGGTACTTAAATTTGATTGGCTTAACCTGCCCATCACTTTGATGGACATAATTCAACTTTTGAGGATAAAAATTAATTAAGTAAAATAAAGTTGATTGCATAATAATTAGCCAACGAGGTCCACTCATAAGTTGAAGTCGTGCTTGGATAAAAAGCTCAAGTGCAAAGCTTACAGGAAGACAAGAAAGATTTTTAATTCCTGACTCGTAGAACTTATGAGCGAGGGAGACTAAGTCTTGTGTGATAAAATGAAGCTTGTCTTGATTATATTCGTGAAAAACTTCTTCTTTAGTTACCCCATATTTATTGAGGAGTTCATCAGGAATAAAGTAGCAGCCTCTTCGATAATATCTTTTTAAATTATAGGCAATGTGGGCCAAGTGTATCGAGATGGCCAAATCCTTGATGCTTTCAAGAGAGTTTTCGTTCGTTATTCCTTTCACATGACTTTTCATTAGTTGAATTACGCTAGATCTTCGATAACAGTATAATTCTAAATCTTCTAAGCTTTTATAATGATAATTCTCAAGATCCATACGTAACCCTTCAATATACTCGAGAGGATAATGAAAAGGGATAGAATGCTCTTTCATAGCAAATTTTAATGATTCAAATGGAGGAGAGAGAGGTGACTGAGAAGTAATGATAAAAGTTTTACTCACCAGTGAATTAATTGTCTCATTGTAGAGACCGTTATAAACGGCATCATTACAGTACTGAGACCAATTAGAAATATTTTTCATACTTGTTTCCTTTGGAAACGTGCTCTTCGTCTTAAATGATACCTTTTATTGAGAGGAAGCAATAGGGCGTAGGCGTAATTAGAGTTTTATTAGTTTGTTAATAATAGCTTATTTACTGTATCTCTTCTCAAACTTAACAGTTTACCATTCACATCTGCTTCAATAATTGCTACTCTTTTTTCAAGGAGTCACAGTGTCACGTTTTATTTTTTGTCATTTTCTAATTCTGTTTATTTCTTTTGTAACCTCTCAGCATGTGCATGCATTTATCAATGTCGAGTCCGTGAGAAAAATTGAAGGGAAGGGGTTTATCGGACGTTCTGCTTTGCAAACGTCAGGTCAAATGGGGAATACTGAAAAATTCACATCTCAATTTACCACCATAGGTGCTTGGAGATTAGATCAGAATGAATGGCTTTATTCAGGAAATTATAAGTATGGAACGAGTGCTAAGAAAAAAGATACAAATACAGGGATTGCTCATCTAAGACACACGTGGGGATATGAGAACAGACTAGCCTATGAAGCTTTTGTCCAGTCAGAGTTTAATGAGTTTAAAGAACTTAATTCACGCCACTATATAGGAGGAAATCTTCGCTTCCGTGTTATTACAGAAGATTATTATTATCTTTACCTAGGTGTAGGGGCTTTTTATGAATTAGAAGACTTCCATCGTTATGATAGAGACCGCAATCATCTCAGGGCGAATACTTATTTATCCTATTTACAAAACTTTAACAAAACAGTTTCTTCATTCATTACTATCTATTACCAACCTCTTTTTTCAGAACTTCATAATCATCGTGTAAGAGTTCTTACGGGTATTGATGTTAAGCTAAACTCAAAATTAAGCTTAGGAGTTAGTTTCAATATTAATCACGATGCTGGAGTTCCTAATGATGTGAAAACAACTGATATTGATTACCTTGTGGGCTTTGCTCTTTCTTATTAATATCAATTCTTTAATCTCTCAATTAAACCTTTCGCATCAACTGGGGCCCTAACTTTGGCGTCGTTATGAAAATAAATGTAAATATCACGTACTCGACTCGAAGCTTTTTCATCACTA
>CAYWMU010000253.1:0-3883 GCA_964459395.1 uncultured Bacteriovorax sp. | reverse complement strand
TTCTTAATAGATTAAAAGATTCACATAAGATAAGCCAAGCCCTAGGTGCGTCATTCAATGAAGCAAGACTTTAAAATAATGGTTCTTAATGCTCAGGACCTTTTTATTTTCCTCGATAAGTATCAAGGCGAAAATCCTCGTGAACTTACTGAAATCAAGTGGCAGCTCTCAAGCTCCTCTCTTTTAAACAACAAGGCCAAAGATAAATGCGAACTCTTGGCCCTGGCCATTAAAGAAGCAGATGCAGATATCGTGATGCTCACTGAAGTTGGAGGGCTTGAATCTTTAACCAACTTCGCTTCAATTTTTCTTGATAATAGCTACTTCCCTATGACTCTTCCCTCAAACTCTGATCGGGGCATTGATTTAGGATTCCTCACAAAAAATGAGAATAACTATACCTACGAACTCATAACTCATACAAAGTATCGACTTCCTCATCCCTATCAACGCTTTTCACGAGATGTATTGGGGCTAAAACTTTTTGAAGACGGCCAATTGAAGACCATTTTCCTTAACGTTCATATAAAATCGAAACTCAATCTCAATAATACTGATTTCCAAGGCCGGGGCCGAAGAATTGCCGAGATCAATGGGCTGATTGAAATCTATAAAAAATTATCACTTGAAGATGTTCCAGTTTTTATTGGTGGAGATTTCAATGGTCACGCAGGCCCTGATGCCTGTGAAGAAGAGTTTAAGGCCATCTATGAAACCGATCTCATGGATATAAGTACTTTTGCAGAAATTCCGCAAAATGAACGATTTAGTTATATTTATTTTAATAAGGGTGGGCAGCGCTTCGAACAGGTGATTGATTATCTTTTTGTTTCAGAGAAATATAAAGACCTCATCAAAAAAGAAGAATGTTATTTTCCCCGCTATAAAAACCAAGAAGGAAGCCTTATCCCCATACCTACTCGGTATGAACATAAAAACTTCCTTCCTAGTGATCATTATCCTTTTTTGGTTACTCTAAACTCATTTTAGATTAGTGAATACGTAACTTTGCTTTCTTTTTATTCAGACTATAAAGTCTGTCATCAAGTTTAGACTTTGATGATTTCGAAACAGATTGAGACCTATAATCTAAGATAATGACTTCATCACTGGCCTCATCAGCTTGAATACCACTAGGCACACCTAAGAAATCAATTCCTCTCAAGGCTGAAGAAATATCTGCGACAACTGCAATACCACTTGTTCCGGATTGTACTCCTGTAAAGATCCCCGCAGTACCGATAAAGCCATTCTTATTAACAATTGGGAAAACATTAAGCCCCGGTAAACTTCTTCCAATAGAATCAAATTCTTTGATAGGAACGGCCACTCCAATAGCGGTAGTGTTTGTTCCAACCGTTAGGTAAACTTTTGCGCCATTTCCAATATCAACTTCAATAGTTGGATTATTGGCAATTAAAGGAATGAGATTTCCATTAGGAAGAACAGCTTGAGTCGTCTGGACATCAGCAACTTCACTTACATTCAAAGCAACGGTTAACTTATTACTTCCTCCTAACTGTGAGGTTAAATGCAATTGACCAATGGGTGTTTGTCCTCTGGGATGTAAAATTGGCACAGAAATAGTCGCAAAGCTCATGGCCCCTAAATCAAGATCTGCTGAAAAAGATAGGAATACATCCTGATCCTTAACTTCAGTCTTAACTTCTACATTGTCTAAAACATTACTTGGACTTCCACAGGACACAGCAAAGAGCGATAACACGATTAGTGTTAAGAAAGACGAAAAAGAATTTTTCATGAAACTACCCAAAGCGAGACTTAGTCTCTAAGATGATCTCAAACCAACTCTTCAACAAACGTGCAGATTGAATTAAACGTGCTACCGAAGGATGAAATCAAACAACGCAACGAGTCTAGCACTCTTTAGTAAATCAATCAAGTTTATTTTTTTAATAGAGACAAACTATGGAAACTTTTAAATTTTATTTTGATTTTCTCTCTCCCTTCTCCTATCTCGCATGGGAGAAACTAAAAAAAAGTAACCTCACCTTTACTCCTCATCCTGTGGCCCTCGGAACTCTTCTTAACCATTGGGAGATTAAAGGCCCTGGAGAAATAAAACCTAAGCGAGAATTTTTATTAAAGCAGTGCTACCGCATAGCAAGTCTTGAAGGAATTCCTTTTACTACCCCCAAAACTCATCCCTTTAATCCTCTCTACGCCCTTCGCATGAGTCTCAAGGCCAGTACTGATGATCAGTTCAAAGTGATCGATGCTTTTTGGAAGGCGGGATGGCAACAGGGCCGAGATTTAGGAGACCCTGATGAATGTATTCGGATTCTCAATGAAGCAGGACTTGATGGACAAAATATATATGAATCCAGTTTTAGTAAGGAAGCACGTACAGAATTTAAGGCCAACATCAATGAAGCCATTTCAGTTGGAGCCTTTGGTGTTCCAAGTTTTGTTGTTGGAACAGAACTATTCTGGGGACAAGATTCTTTAAGCTATTTAGAAATGTATCTCAAACAGCAAGATCCTCTTGATCGAGAAAAGTTCCAAAACGCTCTGGATAATACTCCCCGGGCCGCCCAACAAAAAATTGAATGATCGAAAGGTACGCCGTACCTTTCTTTCCCTTTCTTCCAAGAAATGATGTAAAATTTCTCATAGGAAGTGCTTATGACAAAACCAACTAAAGCTGAATTGCTCTCTGAATACTTAACTAAAATAATCTCTGAAACGAATGGAATAAGTCTTTTAGATACTTTGGAACTAGCTGTTCTAAGTGAGAACGAAGACGCCCAAAGTTTTAAAAAAACAATTTTGGAGTTCCGCCGACTTCTCTATAGTTTCCAGAGTGATGAAGTTGATATCAAAACTCTCCTTAATCATGATGTGGCCCTAGCTCTTGGATATTTTCTAAAACGCTTCCCAAAACCTTTTATGGAGGAGCACATTCATCTCACAGGATCTCTGAGTGCGAGTTTCATACATCCACACCTCATGAAACTCCTTAAGGGTCCTCAAAAAGAAGTTTATTTTGAAATTATAAATAAAGTTTACGGTGAGGGTGTCGCTCAAAGTATTCAAACTGTCGAAGACGTTGATAATCTTCTCCGTCTTAAAGAAGATGAGTTTTTTGATCGTTACTTAAAAATTCTTCTCCTTCCTAAGCTCATTCTCACTACTCGAGATATGCATCGTAAAGCGGCCTATCATATGGCAAAGGAACTTTACCAAAACTATAACGTAGGAAAAATTAAACTCAAATTTACGTTATCTCGTGCGAACCAAAGTGCTGATGAACAGATACCTGGTCTTGAGAATCTAAAAGAAGAAGATGTGGTCCTTGGTCTCTATGATGGATACATGGACTTTAAGAAAGAAGTTCCAGAATTTGATTTTGTACTCTCCCCTTGTTTTAGAAAAGAATCAGATTTCTACGATGCTTCAAGATTTTCTACTAAGCGCGAGCATTTCCTTCATCAAGTAAATGCCATTCTTGAGTTACTCGAAAAATATCCTTATCTCACTGAAAGATTATGTGAAGTCGATACAGTGGGAAATGAAAAAGATCTCTACCGAAAAGGTCACTTCGCAGAGATGCAACAAGGTTTTAGAAAGCTTCAATTCAAAGGCTTTGCTATTCGTTCTCACCACGGAGAAACCTGGCACACTTTAAAGAAAGGAGTGCAGGCCGTAGATAATGCGCTCAATATTTGGCACATCAACACTCTTGAGCACGGACTTTCTTTAGGGATTAATCCTAATTTTTATTTCCATTCAATTTACTGCAGAGTTGTTAGAGAAAATGCTGAAGGTAAACCAATTCTAGAAGGTTCATCTGATTATAAAGAAATGATGGACATGGAATGGAGAGAGTACGGACATATAAGAGAGAAACTTTTTGCCGGAA
>CAYWMU010000252.1:0-3922 GCA_964459395.1 uncultured Bacteriovorax sp. | reverse complement strand
TGGCCAATATTGATCGTGAACTTCAGGCCCAGTCAGCAGTAGGAAGCTTTAACTTCTAAATTCTGCACTGCGAATTCTAATAATCCCTACATTTCCCTCTGATCTCATGCTAATCTTTTCTAGCATTACAATCAGAGGAAAATACTATGCGCGCTCAAGAAATTAGAAACGCTTTCTCCAATTATTTTATAAAAAATGGTCACATTAAGAACAAGTCTTCAAGCCTTGTGCCTTACAATGATCCTACCCTTCTTTTTGCCAACGCCGGAATGAACCAGTTTAAAGATTATTTTACTGGTAAGGCCAATGCCCAAGATAAAAGGGCCGTCACCATTCAAAAGTGTGTACGTGCAGGTGGTAAACATAATGACCTTGAAAACGTAGGCTTCACGGCCCGTCACCATACCTTCTTTGAAATGATGGGTAACTTCTCTTTTGGAGATTACTTCAAAGAAGATGCTATCAAGTTTGCTTGGGACTTCTTAACTAAAGAAATCAAAATTCCAGCTGATAAATTACTCGTCACTGTTCATGAAACAGATGATGAAGCTTTTAAAATCTGGAACGAAAAAATGAATATTCCAAGCGAGAGAATTTATCGCATGGGAGACGCTACTAACTTTTGGGAAATGGGTGATGTAGGTCCTTGCGGCCCTTCCTCAGAAATTTTCTATGACCATGGACCAGAGAAATCATCAGGTGTTCCAGAAGGCTTACAAGAAATTGATGATGAAGGCCGTTATGTAGAGATTTGGAACCTCGTTTTCATGCAATTTGAAAAATACATGGAAGGAGGAGAAATTAAGCGCAAATCACTTCCTAAACCATCAGTAGATACTGGTTCTGGTCTTGAAAGAATTGCAGCCGTTGTTCAAGGTAAATATTTTAACTACGACACCGATATCTTTGAGCCTATTATGAAGGCCATTGGAAAACTTTCCGGTAAAGATTACTACACCACCACTTCAGAAGAAGTTAAATCTTCTTTCCGCGTGGTTGCTGACCATATCAGATCATCGGCCATGCTCATTACTGATGGTGTGATTCCTTCTAATGAAGGACGCGGTTACGTACTTCGCCGAATTATTCGTCGAGCAGTTCGTCACTTGTCACTCTTAGGTTTGAAAGACATTAGCTTTTATAAACTTATCCCAAGTGTTTTTGAATCTCTCGGTGAAGAGTATCCAGATAACGCTGCTAATGCTGCTCTTGCAGAAAAACTTTTAAAACTAGAAGAAGAGCGTTTCAGAAAAACTCTTGATACAGGACTTAGTCTTATTAGTGATGAGATTAATAAATTACAAGCTGGTTCAAAGTTCTCTGGCGAAGTGGCCTTTAAACTCTATGATACTTTTGGTTTCCCACTGGATCTCACTGAAGTTATTTTGCGCGAAAAAAAGATTGAGTTAGATTTTGCAGGCTTTGAAGAGGCCATGAAGAAACAAAAAGAACTTTCTAAAAAAGGTTCTAAATTTAAGGCCCAAGAAGATAACGCAAAAACATTTTATGATATTAAAGAAAAAAATGGTGACACTCAATTTGTTGGTTATACCCAAAATGAAATTGAAGCAAAGCTGGTAGCAGTAGAAGAGATCGGAGACATGGCCTACCTTGTTTTCGATAAAACTCCTTTCTATGCTGAAGGCGGAGGACAAGTTGGTGATAAAGGTGCTGTTTACTCCGGCAATGTAAAATTGCTAGATATCCACGATACGCAACAGCCTGTTGATGGATTGTTTGTTCATCTAACAAATGAATCTGATGCTCTTAGTGTTGGTGAAACTTATACTCTGAGAATTGATACTCAGTTAAGAGAACTCACTAAGCGTAATCACTCAGCAACTCACCTCCTTCAGGCAGCTCTTATTAAAACTTTAGGTGACCATATTAAGCAGGCCGGTTCATCTGTGGGCCCTGATCGCTTACGCTTTGACTTCACTCATGCAGAAGCTCTTAAACCCGAAGAAATTAAAAAAGTTGAAGATCTTGTTAATGCCACGATCAATTTAGGACTACCTGTTTGTGCTGAACTTATGCATAAAGATGAGGCATCGAAGAGAGGGGCAATGGCCCTTTTCGGAGAGAAATATGGAGACGAAGTAAGAGTTCTTTCTATGGGAGACTTTTCACTCGAGTTATGTGGTGGAACTCATATCAGTAACACTTCTGAAATTGGGCTTTTTAAAATTATCGTTGAAACCTCTCTTGCTTCGGGTGTTCGTCGAATTGAGGCCATCACTTCGACTACTGCAGTGGAGTTCCTTAACCATCGTTCACAGCTCCTAGCTGAATTAGAAAGAACGTTTGCTGTTAAGGAAGAAAAGCTTCTTGAAAAAGTTTCTCAAATCCAGCAAGAGCTTAAAGATAAGAATAAGCAGATTGAAGCTCTTAATGATAAATTACAAAACTTTGAATCAGCTAATCTTTTCAAAAATCAACAATCCCTTGCTAGCGGACATAGCCTTGCTATCGTAGAAGTCTCTGATGGAGATATTGGAAACCTTCGTAAACTCTCCGATATTTATGTTGATAAATTCCCTAAGGGGATTCTTTTCCTCTACACGAAGGATGCTGAGAAAACTTCTTTCATTTTTAAGACAAACAAAAACAATAAAGACATCAATTGTTCAGTTCTTATAAAAGAAACTCTAGCTAGTTTAGGTGGCCGCGGTGGTGGAAAACCTGATTTAGTTCAAGGCTCTCTTCCATTAAATAAGACTGATGATTTAATCAAAGCAATACAGGGAGCTCTCTCATGAAGGTAATTTTTCTATCTCTTCTCGTTTTACTTTCTTGTACTAAGAGCAATGAAAAAGAAGACAATACTCTTTCACTCTCCATATCAAGTGCTATCTCAACACTTGATCCGGCCAACTGCTACGACACTGTTTGTGCCGTACCTGTTAGCCAAGTGTATGAAACACTATTTGAAATGGAATATTTAAAGAGACCTTATACTTTAAGACCTCTTCTTGCTGAATCTTTTCCAAGTATTTCAAGAGATAGAAAGACCTATACTTTTAAAATTAAAAAGAACATCCGCTATCACGATAGTCCTCACCTCCCTGAAGGAAGAACTGTTAAGGCCCAAGATGTTATTAATCAAATTAAGCGTCTTGCTTTTATTCCAACGGCTTCTCAAGGATGGTGGCTTTTTGATGAAAAGATTAAGGGCTTAAATGAGTGGAGAACTGAGGTCGGTAGTAATTTAGAAAAGTTTTATACCACACCAGTTCCTGGTTTAAGAGTTGTTGATGATCACACTTTCGAAGTTGAACTTCTTCGCCCTTACCCTCAACTTCTTTACGCTTTTGCTATGAACTTTACTTCTCCTATGCCGGAAGAAGCCATCAAGGCCACTAAGAATGAATTCACCAATAATTTTGTTGGTACTGGCCCCTACTTCATTACTCACTATAACCAGAATCAAGAAGTTCTCTTAAAGAAGAACCCTCATTACATGACCAGTACTTATCCCACTCAGGGTGATCGTTACGCGAATGAAAAAAATCTTCTTAAAGATGCCGGCGCAAAACTTCCCTTCATTGAAAATGTACGTATTACTGTCATGAAAGAAACCCAGACTGCCTGGCTTAATTTCATGAAGAAAAAAGTGGATATTGCTACTCTCACCAAAGATCACTATCACGTGGCCTTAACACCTGAGGGAAAACTTAAACCAGAAATCATTGAAGACAAAATTCAGCTCCAAGCTTCTCCCACTCTTATTTTTTGGTGGCTCCAATTTAATATGAAGGATCCTATTGTAGGTAGTAACCTCAACCTTCGTAAGGCCATTGCTCATGCAGTTAATATTGATAAGTACATCGAGATCTTTACTTACAATATTGCTCAAAGGGCGAACTCAATTTATCCACCGGGTATACCTGGCTATTCACCTTCTCAAGAGCTTCCTTATAAG
>CAYWMU010000251.1:0-3954 GCA_964459395.1 uncultured Bacteriovorax sp. | reverse complement strand
CGTCAAAAAACTTACAGAATGGGCTTTACAAAGGCCCATTCTTTTTCTAATTTGACAAAAAAAATTTTTTGGAGATCTAATGAAAACCAATAAACTTAGAATTAAGCTTCGTGCTTATGACTACAGTATCCTTGACGCATCAGTTCAGGAAATTGTTCAAACTGCTAAAAATACAGGTGCAAGAGTGGCTGGGCCAGTTCCTCTTCCAACTGAAATTAACCGCTACACTGTTCTTCGTTCACCTCACATTGATAAAAAATCTCGTGAGCAGTTCGAAATGAGAACTCACAAGCGTCTAATCGACATCGTTGAGCCTACTCAACAAACTGTTGATAGCCTTATGAAGCTGGACCTGTCGGCCGGTGTTGACGTAGAGATCAAGTACTAGTATAAAGCTTCAACGCTTTTTATTGTTTTTTTTGTTATTAACCATGAATGCATCCCTGTGAGAGGGTGATGCTGTGGAGGGCGAATGTCAGACGCAAACGTGAGTCTGCCTGCTTTTTACGGAATTAAAGCTGGCATGACCAGAATCTTTGACCAGAACGGTAACCACGTTCCTGTCACTGTTGTTAAACTAATTCCGAACGTAGTTTCCCAAGTTAAAACCCTGGACAAAGACGGCTATTCTGCTTATCAGATTGCTTTCAATGAAAAGAGAGAGTCTCTTGTGACTTCTCCTCTTAAGGGTCACCTTAAAAAAGCAAACGTTGAGAAAGTTTTTTCTCAATTTGCTGAAGTTAAGGTAAACGAAGTAGATCCATCAGCTCTTGGAAAAGAGACTTCTCTGGATCAATTCTCTCCTACAACTTATGTTGATGTAACAGGCCAATCTAAAGGTAAAGGTTTCGCTGGTGTAATGAAGCGTTACAACTTCCAAGGTGGTCCAGCGTCTCACGGTTCACACTTCCATCGTCGTATCGGTTCGATTGGGTGTCGTGCAACGCCTGCTCGCGTATGGAAAGAGAAGAAGATGCCTGGTCACATGGGTGTAGAAACTACAACAGTACAAAACGTACAAGTTGTAGAAGTAAACCTTGAAGCAGGATACATGCTACTTAAAGGTTCAATCCCTGGTTCGAAGAACGGTTTCGTGAAAGTCGCGAAAGCTGTTAAGAAAGCGTAAGGGAGGAGTAAGTTATGACTGAATTAAACGTATTAAATTCAAAATTTGAAAAAGCTAGCTCTCTAAAAGTTGATACAGATCTTTCTGTTGATTCGATCAATGAAGCTGTTGTTCACCAAGTTGTAAAAGCTACTCTTGCTGGTCGCAGACAAGGTACTGCTTGTACAAAAAATAAGGCCCTTGTAAGTGGTGGTGGTAAAAAGCCATTCAAGCAAAAGGGTACAGGTAACGCTCGTCAAGGTTCTAAGAGATCTCCTCTTATGCCAGGCGGGGGTACAGTGTTTGGTCCAACTCCAAGAGACTACTCTCAAAAAGTTAACAAAAAAGTTATGCTTCTTGCTATCCAGTCAATCATTGCGGATAAGCACCAAGCAGGAAAATTACATATCGTAGAGAAAATCGAAACTAACGGTAAGACAAAAGATATGTTCGCTGCTCTATCTTCAAGAAACCTACTTCCGGCTCTTGTGATCACAGCTGAAAATGACGAACTTGTTAACCGCGCGGTTAGAAACCTTGAAAGAGCAAAGGTTGCTCCAGTTGATGGTTTTAGTGTTTACGAAGCTGTTAAGTTCGAAAACCTAATCATTGAGAAAGGTGCTCTTGAAAAATTATTAAGCAGGCTGGTGTAAGATGTTAGGTTTAGAAAATGTATTGATAAAGCCGTTATTAACGGAAAAAACATCACAAATTACAGAGTCTTTCAATCGCTACGCTTTTGTAGTGAATTCTAAGGCTAATAAAAACCAAATTAAGAATGCTGTTGAGAAGTACTTTGATGTGAAGGTTGTTAGCGTTCACACATCAGTTCTTCCTGGTAAGCTGAAGCGTGCTGGTAAGAGTTTCAAAAAAACTTCTGCTCAGAAAAAAGCATATGTTGAGCTTCAGGAAGGCCAGAAGATTGAATTCTTCAAAGGCATATAAGGTAGAGGGTTAAATATATGGCAAACTTAAAAAAATTCAGACCCATTACTCCATCTCAACGCGAAAAAGTTGTTGTAGTTGGACTTGTTACTAAAGGTGCTAAACCAGAAAAGTCACTCCTTGCTCCAGTTAAGAAGCACGGTGGTCGTAATACTCACGGTAGAATTACAACAAGACACATTGGTGGAGGTGCTAAGCAGAAATATCGTATAATTGATTTCAAAAGAAATAAATTAGATATCCCAGCAACTGTTAAGCAAATTGAGCATGATCCAAACAGAACATGTAACATTGCACTTGTTGTTTATGCTGATGGATACAAAGCCTATATTCTTGCTCCAGTAGGAGTTAAAGTTGGCGACGTTATTATCTCTTCTGATAGCGCAGATATCAAAGCTGGTAACTCTAAGCTCTTAAAAGATATTCCAGTAGGTACTCTTGTTCATAACGTTGAGCTTAGCCCAGGTGCTGGTGGTCAAATGGCCCGTTCAGCAGGTGCTTATGCTCAGTTAATGGCAAAAGAAGGCGATTATGCTCTTCTTCGTTTACCGTCAGGCGAACTTAGAAAAGTAAAAGCTAATTGTCGTGCGACAATTGGCCAGGTTGGTAAGATTGAACACGAGCTTGAGAATGTCGGTAAAGCCGGTATCAATCGTCATCGTGGTATTCGTCCAACTGTTCGCGGTGTTGTAATGAACCCAGTTGATCACCCACATGGTGGTGGTGAAGGTCGTACTTCAGGTGGTCGTCACCCAGTATCTCCTTGGGGTCAACCAACTCGTGGTTATAAAACTCGCAAGAACAAGAGAACTAATAAGTTCATCGTTAAGAGAAGAGGTAAGTAATAATGGCACGCTCAATTAAAAAAGGTCCTTTTGTAGACAACTATCTCTACAAAAAAGCAGAAGAGGCCAAGAAAAATACTAAAGGCAATACAGTCATTAAAACATGGTCAAGACGTTCTACGATCGTTCCTGATTTTATCGGCTTAACTTTCGCTGTTCACAACGGTAAGAAGTTTATCCCTGTATACGTGACTGATAACATGGTCGGACATAAATTTGGCGAGTTCGCTTTAACTCGTACATTTACTGGCCACTCTGACAAGAAGAAGTAAGAGGTAAAGTATGATCGTCGTTAAAAATAACAACGTAGGAACATCGGCACGTAAGGTAAGACAAGTTGTTGATCTTATCCGCAGAAAGAAAGTTGAGGAAGCTTTAAGAATCCTTCGCTACTGCGAAAAGAAAGAGACAGCTGTTCTTGTTACTAAACTTATTAACAGTGGATTAGCGATTGCTTCTGAGTCAAAGAAGTATGACTTAGATAATCTTGTAATCGATATGGTTAAGGTAGACGAAGGTCCAACTCTTAAGCGTATTCAACCAAGAGCTCAAGGTCGTGCCTTTCGCATTGCTAAGAGAACTAGTTATATAACATTAGCGCTTAAAGAAGCTTAATCAGGGGAACGAGTAAAATGGGACAAAAAGTAAATCCTTACGGCTTTAGATTAGGTTACATCAAGTCATGGCACTCTAACTGGTACGTAAAAAATAATTATGCAGATATTTTCCAGCAAGACCTTGCAATCAGAAACTATATCGATAAAGAGCTTTCACAAGCTGCTATCGCTAAGACTGAGATCACAAGAACAGCTGACCAAGTAAAGGTAACTGTTTATTCAGCAAAACCAGGTGTAGCTATTGGTAAAAAAGGTACAGGAATTGAGAAGATTCGTAATGACCTTAAAAAAATTACCAACTGCCCTTTATTTTTCAATATTGCTGAGGTAAAGCGTCCAGATGCAGAAGCAAAACTTATCGCTGAAAACATCGCTCAACAACTTGAAAAGCGTGTAGCTTTCCGTAGAGCAATGAAGAAAGTGATGACTTCAGCTTTCAGAT
>CAYWMU010000250.1:0-3959 GCA_964459395.1 uncultured Bacteriovorax sp. | reverse complement strand
AGCGAGGGTTTTTGTTTCAGCGTAATAAGTAAAATGCTTTTCAGCATAAGGAGTCGACTCATCGGCCCCCATAAGATCCCCTTCACCAAAGACTACTGAAGGAGTTGAAGTATAGACAAACTTCTTAACCCCTCTCTCTTTAGCAAGGTTGATTAAGTTCTGGGTCCCTTCAAAGTTAATTGAATAGTAATCCTCATACTTTCCCCAAACACCAGCGAGTGCTGCTACATGAAAAATAGCATCAAAGCCAAAATCAAGAGCACGTTTGACATCATCAACAACGCGAAGATCCCCTTTAATGGTGGGCACCCCTATATCCTCTAAATGCACATAACTGTGTCGAGAAAAATTTGTCACCATATAGCTAGGGTTCTTTAAAAGTTCACGAATAATGTAGGTGCCTAGAAAGCCACCACCGCCTGTTACAAGTATTTTCATAGGGACATTCTAATCAATTGCTAAAAGGTACGCCATACCTTTTGGCATCAATGCTTGTGTTTAGTGGGGGAATCCACTTCATGAGGGTAGATGTTTTGGATTGTAATCTCCTTTTTCTTCTCCTTCATATCGGCCCAGAAAAAAGGCAGAGTATCAAAGATAAAACTTCCTACTAAAAGACCAATAAAGAGTCCGGGAAATCCCATCAAAAAGGCCCCTCCAATCACAAAAACAAAGGCCGCAATAGGAGGAATTTTTGAGTCACCAAAACTTGCTAGATAGGGACGAAGAATATTATCAATAACTCCCGTAAAGCCCCCTACTACGAGCATGATGATGGCAGGTACTGCTTCATCCTGAAAGAAAGCAACAATTCCAATCAAGAAGGCCACGGGTGCGGCCCCAATAACTGGTATAAAGGAGAGAACGAGAGTTATAAAAAAGACAAGGAAAAATTCAAAAAGCCCCAGAAGAGAACTTGCAAGGGCCACAAGAAAAGACTGAACTGAACCTGTAATCAGGTTAGTTAAGTACACTTGTCTTGAACCATTGATAAATTTTCGTGAAAGTTCAGTCATTTTCTCATCATCAAAGCCCAGGATTTCTTTAAAAAAGAAATAAAGACCATTAGAGTTTTTTAAAAAACTATAGATGCTAATAATCATCAATAATAAAAAGAGAAAGAGGGCCGGAAGTGATGTCGCAAGACTTTGAAAGAATGAGAGTCCGTAGTTAGAGAGCTTTTGAGCATAAACATAAAACTGATCATCAGTGAGTTCAATCGGAAAACCAAATTGGGCCGAATACTTCTCGACGGTATTCACAATTTGCGTTTTAAAACTTTTAATAATTGATGAGACTTCTTGCTCCTTAAACCTCGCGTCTTGCTGCCAGCGTTGAAGCTGGGCAGAAACCATAATACTTCCTCGGGCCGCAAAAAAAGTAAACGGAATAGAAATAATAAAAGTAAAACCAAAGGCCAGTATCCCTGCACTCATTTTTTTGGAAATTTTATGACGAAGCATTCTTTTATGAAGAGGATAGAGGGCCAGAGATATGGTAGCTCCAAAAACAATAGGTATAATAAAAGGAGAAATAAGGTAGAGACCTAATGCAAGAAGAGTTAAAAAATAAACTAATTTAACCCACTTTGTTTTTTCAAGGTTCATGGTCTCCCTCTCTGTCCAAAAAAGAAGATGCAAGAAAAGCTCCATTTTACTCATAGCACTTTTACTTAGCTCGTGATTACTCATAATAGGTAAGAGTACTGATTCAAAGGGTAAAAATGATCTCTAAAGAATTGAAGAATCTTGTTTCTCAAACAGTCAAAACTCTAGGTCTTGCCTTAAAAGAAGTTTATGGAAAAGAACTCTACCAAGACATCGAAAATATTCGCCTCAAAATGAAAAAGGTTCGTGGGGCAAATCCTGAAGTTGTTGAGAAGGCCATGAATGAGGCCTACTTAAACTTACACACTAGACCAGAAAAAGACTTACAAATTATTGGTAAGGCATTCTCTTTAATGCTTGAACTTATTAACTCGAGTGAAGCGGCCTTCAGGACTTATCGTCTAAAAACTTACAAAACTCCTCAAGGGATAAGACCTGATGCTATTATTTATGTTTTTACCTCTCACCCTACTGAGTCTCGGAGTGCCGAGTATCTTCACCTTATGAAACAAGTGGATAAACTTCTTCTCTATGCTCTAGAAACAAACTTTGAAAACATCAAGGGACAATTACTTCACTTGATGAGAATTGCTGTTCGTCTTCATATCGCCAATACTAAGAGGCCTCAGGTAAAAGATGAAATGAATCAAATTTTTCAGATCGTTCTGGATGAAGACATTCTGACCGAACAAATTAATCTCTCCAATCAAGGGATGATGGTCGGCTTTAGAACATGGGTTGGAGGAGATAAGGACGGTCACCCAAAGGTTAACTTTAAAACGATGATTCAAAGTTTTGAACAATCTCGAAGGATGATTTTAAAATTTATTTCAAACAAATTAGATTTTTATAACAGTGAATTAAAACTTATCAAAGATACTGACTCTCTCCAAAAAAAAGTCATAGAGCTTAAGAAACTTATCTTGTCATTAAGGAAGGTAGAAAGTGGTGATGGAAAGAAAGTGAGAAAGTTTAAAGTGACATTTTATAAGATCCTCTCCAATTCAGAAAAACTTCTTTTACAGTCGCCTTCTATCTTACAAATCGACGCTCTACTTTCACTCTACCCTGCCCTGGTTCTTCCTCTAGAGATTAGAGAAGACAGTGGCATGATTCACAAAGCTGTTAGAAATTATAAGGAACCTATCTCACAAATGCTAACGCTTCTAAAGAAAGTCTCTCAAGGTGAAAATCCTAAATCCTATGTGAGGGGTTTTATTATTAGTATGTGTATGAGTTCAGATGATTATCTTGCAGGAATAAATATTACAGAAAGGGATCTTGGGCATCTTGGAATCCCTGTCATTCCTCTTTTTGAAAATCAAGAGGGACTAACCCACTCTATAGAAATTCTAAAAAAGGCCATAAAGGCCCATCCTTTCATTGAGGTTCACAAAACACTTTGGGATAGTCGTTTTGAGATTATGGTGGGTTACTCGGACTCAAGTAAAGAAAATGGAGTTCTTCCTTCAAGGCTTATGGTAGAAGAATCTCTTTTTAAACTTGAAGCTTTTATAAAAAGTAAAAAGCTCACTCCTGTTTTCTTTCACGGCTCTGGTGGAAGCACCAGTCGCGGAGGGGGGACTGTTCAGGAGCAAATTTCTTGGTGGCCTCAAAGTGCCCTCGATATTTTTAAAGTGACCATTCAAGGAGAGATGGTTCAGAGAAACTTTACGAACCATCTCATCATGCGCTCCCAGGCCGGAAAGATTCTTGAGTCCTATGACAAAGTAACACCTACACCTCCCGAGCACCCACAAGAAGTTCATCATTTTGCACAAGAAATTCAAGACGAGTACCGAAAGCTCATCAATGATGAAGATTTTCATCACCTCACTGCCCTTGCTACTCCTTATCAGTATCTTGATCTTTTACGAATTGGCTCACGTCCTAGTAAAAGATCAAAGACTGGAGAGTTTAGCTTGCGGGCGATACCTTGGATTCTTTGCTGGACGCAAACAAGACTTCTTCTTCCCTTTTGGTGGGGTACGGGCAGTGCATGGCAGTCCTTAACAGAAAAAGAAAAAATTAAAATTAAAAAAGATTATAAGACGAGTCCACTCCTTCAGTCTTATATAAAAAACTTTGGCTTCACAGTGGCCCGAGTTGATTTAGGGGTATGGAACTTTCATCTTCACTCCTCAGCTCTTGATGAAGAGAATAAGAAATTTTGGAGCAAGAGGATCACCCAAGAGTACGACCTCTCCCTTGCTTTTTTTAAAGAGATTTCAGGAGAAGAAGATTTCACTTGGTTTAGGCCATGGCTCGCGGAGAGTATCTATTTTCGCTCCAGCATGATCCATCCCCTTAACGTCTTACAAAAGATCGCTCTGGAACGAAGGGATAATACCT
>CAYWMU010000249.1:0-3964 GCA_964459395.1 uncultured Bacteriovorax sp. | reverse complement strand
GATAAGCCTTGGTAAGGATTTTGAGAGATGAAAAAAGCTGTTAAGTCATTATTATTCCTGGTTCTCCTCCTAACGCATGCTGCGTTCGCACAAGGAGGCATGACCTATGGACCAGAGCTTCTTATGTCTCGTTTTGCGAGCTGGGGAATTGATCCTGAAAAAACTCAAGCAAGCATTAATCTTTTTGAATCTTGGAAAAACTTTAAAAAGAATAAAGACGTCGTGGTTGCTGTTATTGATACCGGAATTCAAATTGACCATCCTTTTTTAAAAGATAATATTTACGTTCTTAAAGGTCAGCCTTCAGCTCAAAACTTTGGTGTCGATTTCTCTACTCCCAAAAAGACCAATACTCCTTTTGATCAACACGGTCACGGTACTCACGTTGCAGGAATTGTGAAGTCTGTGTTTCCAGAAGTAAAAATTCTTGCTCTTAAATATTACAATCCACAAGCCTCTGGTCAGGCCAATTTGGCAGCGACTATTAAAGCGTTGAGATATGCAGTAGATAATAATGTGGACATTATTAATTATTCTGGTGGTGGACCAGAATCATCTGTGGAAGAACTTCGCATTCTGAAAGAAGCTGAGAAAAAAGGAATACTCGTTATCGCTGCTGCTGGAAATGAGCGTTCAAATATCGATGAGAAAAGAAACGCTTACTACCCTGCCTCTTACGGCCTTTCAAATATCATCACCGTAGGTGCTTATGATGACATGCTCAATATTATTCCTTCATCTAACTATGGTAAGAAGTCAGTAGATATTGCAGCTCCAGGACACAGAATTCGCTCTGCGATACCTGGAAGTGGTGCCGCTTATATGACAGGGACGAGCCAGGCCACAGCTTTTGTAACTGGTGTTGCTGCTCTTATTAAATCAAAGCATCCTCATATGACTTATGATCAGATAAAAAACATTGTTCTGAGTTCTTCAAATAAGGTGACAAATTTTGAAGGGAAAATTTTAGGAGCGGGTAAACTTGATGCAGGTAAGGCCCTGGTTCTAGCAGAGTCTGTAAGTAAAAAAATATCTTCTAAATCAAAGCGTTCGGTAGCTAACCACTAAAATCTTCTCTACAATAAAGAGATGAAACAACTTTTTATCTCTTTAGCTATTAGTTTTTGCGGGGGCCTTCTCTATGCCCTCTCTTACCCCTCCTTTTTAGGGGCGGGATGGTTTCCTCTCCTTTTCATTGCCCTACCACTGCACTTTTACTCGATGAGTAGAACTGAGAGTTTAAAGAATTATCTTTTTGCTATTACTGGTTTTAATCTTGGGCTTAATTTAACTGGCTTTTATTGGATTCCACATACTTTACAAGAATTCGGAAATCTTCCTTATGGGATTGCCCTAATCGTTTCTCTCATTTTTACTTTCATACTCCAACCTCATTGGTGGGTGTATGCTCTCTGGCTTAAGTACAGACCCAAAATTAATTGGCAATCGACTCTCGGAATTTTTTCAACAGCGGTGATTATCACTTTTCTTGAGAGATTTGTTCAGCAACAATTTCCTTCTTTTGTTGGAGCTCCTTGGCTACACCTTTCTCCCTATTTAGGTCTCGCTCCTTTTTTTGGAATTATTATTTTTAGTTTTTTTACTTACTGGATTTCTTTGGAAGTCATTGAACAATTAAAGCAAAAAGAATTTAAACTCCTGCCTTGGGCAGCTCTCCTCATTTTTACTGCCCTCAACGCACTTTCTCCTCTTGAAAACAAAGCAAGTGATGAAACCTTGAGAACAAGAATAGTTCAGGCCAATATTGGAAATTTTTTAAAAGTCTCCAGTGAATGGGGCGATGAAGGCTCCCTTGCTTCAATCATTAAGAGTTATAAAGATTTAAGTACAACTAATCCTGACTTCAAACCAGATCTCATCATCTGGCCTGAAACGGCCTATCCCAATGACTTTAATAAAGATCAAAAAATTCTTCCTAAAGTTTTTAACGATATTATGGAAGAGACCAATGCTGAAATGCTCATTGGAGGTTACACCAGGAACCCTGATTACACTTCTCACGAAGTGGTTTTTAACTCGAGTCTTCTCCTCTCAAATAACACTTTAAAAAGTAGCTATTATAAAAATATCCTCATCCCTTTTGGTGAAACTCTTCCCTTTGGTCCCCTTAATAAAAAGTTTGTCGAGCTTGTTCCAGCAGTTTCACTTTTTGCAAGAGGTGACGGTGGAGAAAAACTTGAAACAAGAAATGGTCAGCGTTTTATTGCTCCCATTTGCTATGAAATTCTTGAGTCAAACTTTCTTAGAAAACTTCTTAATGAACATCAAGACAATCAGTTTATTGTTAACCTCACCAATGATTCTTGGTATGGAGACACGGCCGAGCCTTATCAGCATCTTTTCTTAAGTAAGTGGCGTGCTTTAGAGTTTGCTCTCCCCATTATTAGAAGTACTAATACCGGAATAACCTCTGTTATTTATCCAGATGGTAGTGAATCCAAAAGACTGCTTGTGGGTGAAAAGGACGTTTTAGAAGAAATTATTCCTCTTCCACCGCCGCAAAATACCCTTTACCAAAGACTAGGAATTCTTCCTTTTCTCTTTGTTGTTTTCTTAATGGGATTTACTTTGTGGTGGCAAGAGAAGAATTAAATCCTGCTTTAAATAAGTCATGAAGCCTTAAGACGCCTACGAATTTATTATCCTGAGTTACGGGTACAACTGTAATTTGCTTCTTAGGATTCTCCATAACTTTAAGAGCATCAAATGCCAGAGCATCTGCAGATACTTCGATAGGGTTTTTAGTCATAAACTCAGTGATCGACTTCGTCATAGCATCACTTGCTTTTGAGAAAGCACGACGAATATCACCTTCCACTAAAATTCCTTCAAACTTATCGCCCTCAATGATTGCACACATACCAATCGGCATCTTCGTCATAGCAAGAATGGCATCTTGAAGAGTCGCTTGAGGAGAAACAATTGGGCATTCAGAAACATCAATCATAAGCTGGCGAACAGTGAGGGAAAGTGACTTTCCTAAAAGCCCTGCAGGATGGTTGATAGCAAACTTTTCTTTCGAAACTCCTAATACACTCTCATAAAGAACGGCCATAGCATCACCAAGAGCTAGAGCAAGAGTGGTCGAAGTTGTAGGAGCAAGATCATTAATACAAGCTTCCTTCTCAACAAAGCCATCAAGAATGATTCCTGCTCTTTTAGCAATAGGAGAATGAGTATTTCCAACTATTGCTACAATTCGCTCTTGCGGGATATTCACATAAGGGAGCATTGAAAGAAGCTCCTCAGTCGTTCCTGATTTTGAAATAAGTACAATAGCATCAGCTCGAGTAACTCTGCCCAGATCACCGTGCATCGCCTCTGTAGGATGAAGAAAAAAAGATGGATGCCCGAGAGATGAAAACGTAGCCGCAATTTTTTGGCCAATGAGTCCAGATTTCCCTACTCCAGAGATAATAAGGTTCCCACCCGTTTGAGTTAACTGCTCAAATAAATGAACAAGCTGTTCCCCTACTTTTTGAGTGATTCGTTCACCGGCAAGCTTTAAGGCATTTGCTTCGGTCATTAAAACCTGAGACATAATTTTTTGATAATCCATACTCATCCTACTGATTGCAAATCTTTCATTCATTGATACCATAATAATTATGAAATTTTATCCCCTAATTGTCTTGTGCCTCTTTTTTACTTCTTGTGCTAATTACGAGAAGTTTCGTCAGATTACAGAGGAAATGGAAGTTCCTTCCCGCATTTTTAGGGCCGACTACAATCAAACCTGGCAAGCGGTCATTCAGGTAATGAGACGCTATGATATCGCTCAACAGAATCAGGAAGCGGGATTTATTAAGACCAGATGGATGGATAACACCCTTGAAGTCAATTTTAACGATGCTTTCGGTTCCTCCGACACTGTTAAGGCCGCCAAGTATAAACTCGTTATTAACGTGGTTAAAGGTTTTCGATCAGGAAAAGAAGTCAGTAA
>CAYWMU010000248.1:0-3966 GCA_964459395.1 uncultured Bacteriovorax sp. | reverse complement strand
TCAGAGGTCTTTTGTGCTACATCTAGGGCACTTTATCTCGAGGAGAAAAATATGAAATTATTTATTGGATTGATGTCAATGCTATTGACCCTCAGCTCATTTGCTAGCTCTGGTGAAAATAGATATTTTAACATTGATAGCTCTATTGATTCTGTTGAAGGAATTCTTCATGGTGAGAAAACTCACACAGAATATCAAACAAGAACCTATAGAACGACTTGTTACCGTACTGAGACAACTTACAGAACAATCTGTACGAATCCACCACGTCGTTATCCGCATCCGCCTCGCCATCCAGGCCCTCGTCCTGGACCTAGACCTCGTTATGCAGTTGAGCCTAATTACTACGGTCCAGTTTGCCAGACTGTTCCTCATACAAGAACGGTTGCTTACTCTTGTACTAAAACAGAAAGAGTTCCTTACGAAGTTAAGGATTATGATGTTGAAGCAAGAGTATCGATTAATATCTTAAACGCTTCTGAGTTTCCTAATATGAAGGCAACAATTTCTGCTCACCTTCATGGAGATAGCCTTTATCTTAAAGCAACAGGTGCGAAGAACTATTTCGTCATGCTAAAAGATAGAAGAACAAATTCTTCTATGTCTGGCGGAACAAAGTTCTTGGACGTGGATTTTGACGTTGAACTTATCGAAGCAGCTCCAATCCTTGCAACTCTTTCTCTTGGAAGTATGAAAGTTGAAAACAACGGTCTTAACTTCGAAGTAGGGAAAGTATCAGGGCTTGATCAACTTTCAATTAAACTCAAAATTGTTCAAAACAAACTTTTTGGAAGTGATCCAACTCTTATTGATAGAACTCTTCTTGACCACGAGTTTGACCTAACTTCGGTTGGTAATAAAACTCAAGCAAGAGTAGATTTCTCTCGCTTAAATCTTGATGTTCGTGGTGGTAAGTTTAATATTACTGCTGCTATTGAATTCAAAGATAAGAACAGATTACTTAACGATGTTGAGTTTCCAAATCTGACTGCTTCTAGAACGCTTACTTATAAAGCTCGCTAAATATATGGGGAAGCACTCGTAATGAGTGCTTCCCTTTTTTTCTTTAAATCCCATCTTAATATTGTCTTTACGCGCATTTACTCTGTTTAATGAAAAGCAGCTTGAAACTAAGTTTCAATTCAGGAGCAGAGAGATGAAGAGAAACGAGAAAGTCGTTAAAAGCCTAACCTATGATGGACTTGGTTTCTCTATTCTTCTAGAGAATGTCATCTTTCATGAAATCAGAGGCGAGTGGTTACCAAAAATTGATATTGAATCTCTTGCTGATATTGTTTTCAAATTACTTCCTTCTAAACCATCTCGCTTAACAGGTAATGAAATTAAATTTATTCGCACCTATCTAGGAAAGTCGAAACTTGCTTTTGCTGAACTATTCAGGCTTTCCCATACAGCAGTGATTGATGAGAGTGCTGTCCTTTGGGGGAATCAAGGGTTTCCTGTTCTCATTGAAGGAGAAGCCTATGTTTACGGTAGTGCAAAGATTTTGGCGGGAACGAGTATTTCTGATCGTTCGAAGGTATATGGCAATGTTTCCCTAATCTCTAGTGAGCTATTTGATAATGCTAGAGTATGCGAGAAGTTTAATTTAAAAAATGAAAAGCTAAGTGATAACTACTTTTGCCCTGGCGGCAAAACTATTGTTTCAAACTCTCATGTTTTTCTGAATAATTATGATGAAGATAAGTTTAATCCTCGAAAAGGTGAATTAATATTTGGTATTGATGGTTATTCTTTTTCGGAGAGCAAAAACGGATTTGAGATATTCTTGAATGATGTACCTTTAGATTTAAATGGATTAGTTTTAGAAAAGAAAAGGCTTCAGATTAGTACAGAGAATCAAGAAATAGAAGGTTTTAATACTGTAAGAATGGTTGGTATTGATGAATACGGAAAGAAAATTATTTTTAACGAAATTCAATTTATTGTAGGAACAGGAACGATTTCGATTAACCTTGTAAATGAACACTCTATAATTGATTCAAATTTAAAAGTAAGTGCTAAATATAGATATAATAAGAAAGAGTATATTGGCTCTTTTGAGTATGACCAAGGAGCTTTAACTTTACTCAATGTACCTCAGTATCTTGTGGAAGATAGTTTTGAAGTTGAGCTAGAGGGAGTCGGCAAGGAATTCTATTTTTTTGAAAGGTTTAAATCCTTTGAAAGTATTCCGGGAGAAATAGAAACGATTCTTTATCCTGCTTATGTGAACAATGATTTGAGTCTAGGTAGTAACTTATCGAATTGGGAGGTTAGTCATCCTGAATTAGTTGTTTCCAATGTAGTTGATGGTAAAAATGTTGTAGAAATTCGTCCTTCAACTTTAGAAAGAGTTATTATTGCAAAAAGATTTAATATTCCAAATGAGAAAGCAGGATTAAGTTTAGATTTTACTACACCTGCTTTGAGCCCTCTGATAATTGGAGAGCAGGGACGTTTGGAGGTGATTTTCATTTCACCTCGAGATGGTCGAGTTGAGAAAAGAGAGTTAAATATTTCATCAAGTACTTCAGGACTGCAAAGTATCGTTTTGAGTTCCCTTAACAAAAATGAAGAGATAGTGGTTCTTATAAGGCTTGATGTTAGTGACACACTAGATAAGATGAATTGGTCTGCAGTTATTAATGAATTACTCTTTCCTGACATTACTCTTGTTTTCAAACCTTATCATTTTGAAGTCTTAAACAAGGGAGCTAAAGAGTCTAGAGAATTGCCTCCAACCTCAACACTTTCGAAGGATTCCTGTGAAAATCGAGAGTTTGATTTGAGTGGAAAAAGTGGGTTTACGGTTTACGAGGACAATAACTTCAAGTTCTTTAGCGCTGGTCCATTGGGTGATTTAACACCTTTCATTAAAGAAAATAGGATTTTCGGAGAAATTGAAGGGGCGAACATACCTCATACCGCTACATTAAGTTTATCACTACTCGTTATTCAGAATGGAGTTGTTGTCACTGAGCAAGAAATTAACGAGTGTGCAAAGAGTTTCCTTTTCAGAGAAAGCCCTGAAAATAAATTGAAATACAAAAGAAAAACGAACTTTTTACGCTATCTTTTTTCATTACCTTTTGAAAAACTAACTAGAGTTGACATTCGACCAGGAAGTAAAGTTTCATTAGCTTTAAAAGCTACTTGGCTCAGTTCTTCTGATATTAAAGTAGAGGTACTAAGCAATGAAACAGAGCTAACAGTACTGTCTGCTATTCAAGTCAGCAAGAAAGACAAGTGGGCAGGAACTCCCGATACTTATGATGATAATGGGTATAATATTTTGAGAACAGGAGGAGACAAGTGGATGATTCCTCATGCTGCTCTATTAACAGAATCTATTTTGAACAACTCTCTTGGCTGGAGAATTAATGACGCTTCTAAGCTAAACGGAGGTGAGTTTAAGATTCATAATTCCCATCGAGAAGGACTTGATATAGACATTTTCAACAATTTTAATTTTGCTTGTTATCCAGAAGAATCTCAGGGGGATGAGAAGGCTTTAGAGAAAAAGTTTTCTGAATCTCTTAACAGAATAGAAAAGTTTCTTATAAATCTTAAGAGTAAATTTGGGTATATCGATTTGATTTATTTAACAAGAAATCAAGAAGAAGTTGTCGACAAAGAAAAAAATGCTCTTCAGTCTTTCCAAGAAAATATGTTGAATCGCGTTTTGAAAATAGATGTCTTGAGGGGAGACTTATTAGTCTTGAAGAATTGAAAATCAAATCCCTCTTAACTCACTGGGGGGGCCATCAAGATCACTTGCACATTAATTTCAATAAAACTAATAATCTTGGATTTGTTGAACACATTTCACTCGATAGGTTGGATCTGTCTTTAATTAAACTTGATTCTCTAAAGTTTGAAGTTCGGAACAATAAATTAGAAGTTTCACCGAGAAATTTGTCACATTATAATATATTGTGTTTGTATTTCTTTTGTATCTATCAT
>CAYWMU010000247.1:0-3977 GCA_964459395.1 uncultured Bacteriovorax sp. | reverse complement strand
TTTTATATCTTTTGTTTTATTGAGTTCTTGATACCAGTCGGTGAAGCTTTCATCGAATTCAGCAAAAGACCCTTCCAAGAAAGGGTCTTTATGTGTTTCATCTTCGATTTTTATCACATGGGCCCCAAGGTCACTTAGTACCTTTCCTGCTAAAGGGCCCGGTAGGCGATGAGTAAGATCAATAATCGTAATACCTTTAAGCATTTTCTTCCTTATTCACTGTGAATAGTTTCTTAAAGTTCTCAAATCCTTCTTGAGCAACTTCGCAAGTAGTTGCATTGCAGATTTGGAACTTATCATTTTCTTCATAGTGATAAGTCACAAGGAAGCGTGAGAAAAAGTGAGAGCGAATTTCTAAAAACTCTGGATTTTGAAGCCATTTCTGAGGCACTTCAACTTTTCTAAAAATAGGAGTCGGATAGGTTAGAGTTCTAAGTGCCATTCCGTGACCCAAAGGATTGAGAAGTGCAAATTGAGCAAACTCCTCATAATTTGGGAAATGCTTATTCACATCAAACTTATTATCAAAGAGAGTTGCTCTTCTTAAAAGGTGAATAAGTAACATCGCCGAAGAGTGATGAGACTGATCAAAGAAAGGAGATTGTAAATTTTCAATTCCGGCAGTAGAAGCTTCTAATGCCGTTGTGTAGATCACTCCATCTTTAACAAAATTTTGAAGAGAGAAATCCAGTCCCTCGAGAGCATTGGCCTTAAAAGTTTCATTACCCGTAATTTCATAAAGACGCATTTGAGCGTCACAGAAGTTTACATAGTCTTCTAAATAGACTGTTTGATGATCGAAGGTATTGACGTGTTTAAGGACATGTTTCCCATTGTTTTCGTGAATAAACTGCTTAATACAGCCTTCAACCGTTGCTTGGATTAAACCAAAGGCTTCAGCTTGAATAACGTCTATAGGGCAGTACTGAATCACATCACAAAGACTTGAGATCATCATGTAGTTCCAGCTGGCAATTCCTTTACGATCTGTTGCAGGTGGAAGTCGGAATTTTCTCATATCAAGAAGTCTTCTTCTAATGTCTCTTATTTCTTGCCAACCATCTTGAGTGTAGAACTCATTTTTAAGCTTATGGTTCAGAGAGATAACATTAAGTCCGTGAGCAAAGTTTCCTTTCTCTGTAATATTGAAAACTTCTAAGTAGTGATCAAGTCGGGCCCTTTGTTCAGGAGGGGCTTCCTCAAAACTTTGTTCAAACTCTTCTTTAGAAAAAGTAAAATAGAGTCCTTCCACACCTTCAGAGTCAGCGTCTTGAGCGCTAAAAAAGTATCCATCATCAGAGAGCATTTCACTTTTAAGATAATCAAGAGTTTGAAGGAGCCCATCAAAGACCACAGGAGCGGGATAAAACTGTCCAGCTTTTGAAAGTAATCTCAGAAGTCCTGCTTGATCATAGAGCATCTTCTCAAAATGTGGGACCAAGTATTTGGCATCAACTGAATAGCGATGAATCCCACCTTTAAGGTGATCATAGGTCCCACCCATGAGCATCTTCTCAATCGTCTCAACGATGTGTTGACCTTGCTCTTGAGGAATCATTCCTTCTAAGATCTGCTCACATGCCCACTCATAGAAAGAGAAGTGAGGAAACTTAGGTGCCTGTCCATATCCTCCATTTGCAGTATCTGCATAATTTTTGAGGGCATTTAAAATCGCCGACGGAGGAGGGAAGTGACCTTCAAATTTAATTTTATTTTCCACCTCTGGAGCTTTCTTCAAATCTTCAGTTAAGCGATTGGCATTCTCTCTGATTTCTTCAGGCTTTTCTTTAAACTGAGAAACTAAGCTACCCAAGAGGTCCATAAAACTTGGATTACTATCGTGGCTAACTTTTGGAAAATAAGTTCCGGCAAAAAAAGGTTTTCCTTCTGGAGTGAGGAATGCAGAAAGAGGCCAGCCCCCTCGACCTGTCACTAGAGAACAAGCATTTTGATAGTAGTTATCAAGATCGGGGTATTCTTCGCGATCAATTTTGATGCTAACAAAATGTTCATTTAAGAAATTTGCCGTTGTTTCATCTTTAAAAGACTCATCATTCATCACGTGACACCAGTGACACGAAGAATAACCAATTGAAATAAAGATGAGTTTATTTTCAGCTTGAGCCTTACTCAGCGCTTCATTTCCATAAGGAAACCAAGCAACTGGATTATCCGCATGCTGTTTTAAATAAAGGGATTGTTGATTTGCTAGATTGTTTTGATTCATAAAACCTCGAAATTGCATTGGAAGAGATAATGTTCCCGAATTAATTTCTTTAATTCTCAATGGTTTAGATTACTTAATCAAGGGAATTTGCCTTTTAAGATTGCTCAAGTTATACACATTCCCCATGATCTTACCGACAACTAGCTTTCCCCTGATTCAGGTGAAGGAAACATTGACGGACTTTTACAAGTTTATTGGACAAGCAGTGGCCCATTTACTGCTTTATAAGGTTCCTTATATTTCCTTATTAATCTTCTTTGTCTTTACCCTACGCATGCTCTATCCCGAGACATTTCATTTTGGCTTTAAGCAAAAGAGCTATCGTTTTAAAACGGAAAGCCTTGGATTCTTCGTAGGAGATATGAGCTTCCTAGAAGGTCCTATGGAAGAGGCAGAGCAGAAGATGGTTCAACTCTTTCCTAAAAATTTACAAAAGAAAGTTGCAAAGGTTATTCGTCCGGTGCTCGTACTGTGCGAAAAGCACGAGCTCGATCCTTTTTGGGTTCTATCGGTAATGTGGACTGAAAGTCATTTTAAAGTTGAAGCCTTATCTCATCGGGGAGCTGCTGGACTGATGCAAGTTATGCCAAGCACATTTCTAGAGACTCTTAAAAAAATGAAGAGAGCAGGGATTCAACTGGAGGCCGAAAGAGGTGATGAATATTTCCGCTACAAGTACGGTCAACTCTATTTCCAAACAGGGCATACTAAAATGGTTTCAAAATTAAGAAACCTCGAGGTAGGAATTTATTATTTAAAAGGTCTTCTTAAGTCTTTTAATAATAATCATCACCATGCAACAATTGCGTATAATATGGGACCATACTGGACATCGAGTAGATTAAAAAATAATCTACCAGTTGGAAAAAATAACCAGTATCTTAATAAGGTTAAGAAAGCTTATACCCATATTACCCAAGAGTTGAGTACCAATAATAATGTCACTTTCATCCCGAACATCTAATCTTAACCGTTACCGAGAAGCACTTCTTCAACTTAATTCAGAAATTTTGATTTCTATTTTAGAAAGAAGAAGGATTTGTTTAAAAATACAAGAATTAAAGATAGTTTCAGGACCTTATCCACATTACGACTCAGCAAGGGAATTAGAAGTTTTTGAGTTGCATAAGGAACACTTTCTTAAGCTTTCTATAAAAGAACTATTGTGTTTTTCGCTGCTAATGGAGGATCATGCCATGGCCCTGGCCCCTGGGTCCTACCCAAGTTGGTCTTCGAAGGTCCATTTGCAGAAAACAACAACTGAGTTGTTTGAGATGATTAATCCTCTATTACTAAAAGTCTCTCATCCAGAGATTTTTAACCGCTTAGAATTCATCCCAGATTTCGACTTTTTAAAAGACTAAGCATTGCCACTTGCGGCCTAAATCTCTATGATCTCCTTCTATGAGAAAAGATCAAGTTATAGCTCTCGATGGCCCTTCCGGCAGTGGTAAGTCCACTGTTGCTAAGTTAATTGCTCAGAAAAAAAATCTTACCTATATTGATACCGGTTCAATGTTCCGTTCTGTGGGGTTAGTTCTTTCAGAAGAAAATATTAATTTTACCGAAGCTCCAATCGATGAAAAAGTCATTGCGGACTTTTTAAAAAATAATCGCTTAGAGTACGCTCCTTCAAAAGGTGTGCTTATTAGTTTTAATGGAAAGGATCTTACGGCCAGAATCCGTGAGCATCATGTTTCAAAGCTCGCTTCTCAGATCTCTAAGATCAAAGTCGTTCGTGATTATCTTG
>CAYWMU010000246.1:0-3984 GCA_964459395.1 uncultured Bacteriovorax sp. | reverse complement strand
CTTTGTTGAGATAGGAATAGTGAAAACAAAGATCAAAAGCTGAATCCACTAAGATGAATATCATTGTGGCAGGAGTGCTAGGTATTGTTGCTGGAGAAAATCCACGAGTCATTCGTGAGAAGCTGGATTCCTTTCTTCCTCCTACTGAACGCCAAGTTCAAGAGGACAAGGAGTAAATTATGGCCGGTGAAATGACGCCAAAATGTCCTCCTTGTAAACCTGGTGCACCTGGTTGGCTTGCAACGTTTTCTGATTTATGTACGCTTCTTCTGACTTTCTTCGTGCTTCTTCTTTCAATGGCCAAAACAGAAAGTGCTCGTTATGAAGCTGCCATCGGTTCTCTACGTAATGCCTTTGGAGGTAACGTCCTTCAACCGGGTGATGTCATGACTCCGGGTAAATCTCCCAATGATGCTCCCACTCTGATTGACTCTGATAATCCTCCACGTCCGTTTCCGATTGAGTTTTTAACGAGTGAAGGCTTACTTGATAAACTTGAAATTAACCGAGAGTCTGATACTCAGCTTAATTCAATGAAAAAGATGCTCGCTGACAATGCATTGATTGATTCGGTTAATGTTTATGAGATGCCAGAAAGCATTCATGTGCGCTTAAAGGATAAGATTATTTTTAATAAGAACTCCACTGGTATTTCTGAAATTAACATTCATGTTTTTGATAAAGTCGTGAAGATGCTTCGCGAGAATAATTGGAATATTCTAGTTGAAGGACATGCCGGAAGTGAGGAAAAAGATCCTTACGAGCTATCTGGCCAACGATCTCTTACTATTTCGAAATCACTTATCCAGAGAGGAGTGAATCCAAATAGAATCACAACTCTTTTTTATGGTGATTCAAGGCCACTTAAAAAAGTGCATTCAAGTATTGTTGATGGTCGTGTAGAATTCTTAATCAAGAAAAACGATCTTCGAACTGAAGGTAGAAAGGTTGAGGCCTATTAATGAACTTAGTTGAGATTCAGTTACTAGAAGCTGAATCGAGTTTAAAATCTGCTCTGAAGAACATGGGGTTTTCAGGGCAGAGAATTAAAAAGTATTTTTCTGTTAAGACCTTAAATTCTCCAGTAAAAAAACATCAAATTTTAAAACTACCTGTGGATTTTGTTAATCATCTTCAAATTAATCCTGAGTACCAAGGTAGTGAGTGTACTATTCTATTTGAAAATGATGATTATCTGGCCGTACATAAACCCAGAAATATTCATTCCCATCCTTTAATTTACTCTGATACCAATACTGTTCTTAATTATTTAACAGAGCAGAAAAAGTGGTCTGTGGTTAATATCAATACGGATAACTATGATCGAGGTTTACTTCATCGATTAGATTTCGAAACATCTGGTGTTCTTCTTTTGGCAAAGAAAGAAAATGTACTCCTTCGCTTTCGAGAGAACTTTCATAGAGAGATGAAAAGAAAAGTTTATCTCGCTATTGTTCATGGAGACTTCAATCAAGACGGTGAGCATCGTCACTCTTATCTTTCTAGTGGAGAGAAGGGCAGTAAGCAGATCTTATCTGAGAGTCCGACTGCTCAGTTAGCAGAAAGCGAAATTTATCAGTTAAAGGTCTTACCTAATAATCTATCTCTTGTGATGGTGATTCTTAAAACGGGGATTCGTCATCAAATCCGTGCGCAACTCGCAACTCTCGGCCATCCTATTTTGGGAGACGTTTTATACGGGGGAGAGAAGAGTGAGAGGCTTTATCTTCACTCTTGGCTCTATCAATGGGACTTTAGGGTAGAGGATAGGAATGCGGAATTATTCTCTAACTTCCTGGACCTGGACTGTGCTTTGCAAATGGCTTCGGATAAGCTCAGGATCCTCTAAGGTCGCGAGCTTAACGATATACTTGCCTTCAGTAACAGCATTGATAATCATTTTCTCATGAATAATTTTGAAGCGTACCCAATCGACTTTTTCTAAGACATCGATAGTGGCTATCTTAGCGATATAACTCATATGATTTGCTAACTGACGATACAACAGTGGCTGAAGGTTTTGATCATCAACAGAAGTATTTTCTTTGATAAAAACAGCTAGGTTGTTTCCCTCGCATTCCGTTTTCCAATTAGCAGGAATGGACTTATCAATTTTAACAACAGCTGCACGACAGGAAGTCGGGGTATAGCGGTCATTATGGAAAATACCCCATTTCTCCTTAGTGGCCACTTGATGAATAAAGAGACCGAAGAGGATGATTCCTATGACCAGAATTGGATTTTTCATTAAAGTCTTTAAAATCATGCCCTTATTATCAACCTTTTCTAAAACTTTTGCACTAAAGAGTTATGCCTTTTTACCCGATAAGAAAGGTCAGAGAATAGAAAAAGGATTTGTGCCCATGAGTTCACAAAGATTTTCGGGACTGCAGATGTGGAATGAACTAGTTGAATTAGCGCAGCAAGCGCAAGAATGGCCCATGAAAGAGTTGGCCAAACACCTTGGGGCAAAGGCCAAAGAGGTAAGAGAGTACTTAGAAGATGTTTCAAGTACGGATGGAGCAGTAACCTTCTTTTTCCGTGATAATAAAGAATGGATAAAGTTTGATCTTAATCAGATGCATTTCATCCTGCCTTTAAATTATGAGGAGTGGAAGGCCCTAAAAGTTCTTTTCAATCATGTAGAAGATGATTCTCCGTTAGCGGAAATGAAAGAAAATTTTATGGGGATTTCACCTCTCGAACTTAGTCACCAAAAAGTTTATTCTCAGGGAGAAGCTATTAGCGCCCTCTCATTGAATTCAGAACTAATCACTTGTCTTCAACAATGTATAGAACATCAGACGGCTTCTTATATTCAGACATCGGCAAAAGAGATTCATCTCTTTCCTAATCGACTTATACATTTGGAAGGAGATTTATGCTTAATTGCTGAAGACGTTGAAGATCGTTGTCTCACGGCAATTTCCATAAGAGAGATTTCTGGATGGCGCGAAAGTAGTAAGAGTGGAGGTTGGAGAGTTTCAAACTATGAAGTAGAAGAGTTCATAAGTGCTATCCGTTCAATGAACGATCAAGAAACTCGACTCATTCTTAAAATTCATGATCCTGATTCAGTTAATTTATTTCCAGACTATCACTTTCTAGGAAAGCCGTGCATGGTTAAAAACCCTAATGGAGACCTCATTTGGGCAGCTTATGTAGAGCCGTGCTCACACTTGTTTGAATGGCTTTTAAGTCTTGGAAAACGTGTAGAGATTCTTGACCCTGTAAGTTTTAAAGAAGAATACTTGGACTATTGTGAAGAAAAACTAAGAAATATCGCTTAAGCTATTTCAGTGAATCAAAAACCAGTTTTTCTTCTCTCATTTTTGCCGGCCCTCGCTTTTTGGGGGCTGGAGTATTTCTATCCTCCTCAGATTTCTCTCATCGGGGGTGTTATTCTTGCGGTCATCGAAATTGCTGCCGAAAAAGTATTCTTAGGATCTATCCATCGTTTCTCGTTACTTAACTTTTTTCTCATTTTATTTCTGGGCGGTCTTGGAGTTATAGCTGAGGATGGAGTGTGGTTTAAGTTACAGCCGGCCTTGTCGAGTATTGTAATGGTAGGAGTACTTGGAGTTTACAAGTTAAAGAAGAGAAGTTTGATGTTTGAAATTATGACGGATCTAAAGCAGAAAACTCCGTTGCCAGAAAGTTTCTATCACCAATTTGAAAAGCATTTAGCTTTTTTCTTTGTTTTTCATAGCGTACTTATGACTTTTGTAGCTCTCAAAACAGAAACAGGAGTCTGGTTATTTTGGAAAACAGGTGGATTTTATATTCTCTTAGTTATTTTTTTACTGATTGAGATTCTTCTCTTTCGCTATCGTGGTCTGAGGTAAGTATGAAAATTTGTATTTTCTGTGGAGCAAGTAACAGTAATGACTTGCAGGTGAAAAAATATACAGAAGAATTAATGGATGACTTTTTTCATAGAGGTATTGAATTAGTCTATGGAGGAGCTGGTATAGGAATCATGGG
>CAYWMU010000245.1:0-4019 GCA_964459395.1 uncultured Bacteriovorax sp. | reverse complement strand
TACCAACTCCCCGAAGAACCGCCGCCGGAGAAACCACCGCCTCCGCCGCTCCAGCCTCCGCCGCCTCCAAATCCACCTCCACCAAATCCGCCTCCACCAAATCCACCACGTCCTCTGCCAGAACTGGCCGCAATAGCGAAGAGAACGTTTGAAAATCCAATTAGGCCAATAAGAAACCCTATGATGAAGACAAAGAGAATACCAGCACCTAAAACTGGGACCATGAATAAACTGACTCCCGCCATTCCTGCTCCGCTAAAAAGTCCTCGTAAAAGAGGCTTTTTACTAAACATGAGATGAACAGCGACGAGCACTATAACCATAAAGGGGAGTGCCATATTAAGAGGAGAGTTAACTCTTTTGTTAGCTCGAGAATGAGAAACAAACTTTCCTTGAGAAAGGTTGATTCCAAACTTTTGGGCCACTGTTAAAATAACTTGGGCCACACCTGTGTAGTAGTCATTTCTTCTAAAAGATGGTGCCAGATACTGTTGAATCATTTGATTAGATTCAAAATCTGTAATCTCTCCTTCTATTCCTTGTCCAACTTCAATTCGAACTTTTCGATCATCTTTGGAAATGAGTAGAAGAAGACCATTTCCTTCACGCTTTAATCCTAGCTGCCATTTTTCTACGACTTGTATTGAAAAGTCTTCAATAGCTAAACCTTGAAGATCTTTGACTGTCAGAACTGTTATTTGAGGACCTTTACTTTGATAAAGTTTATAAATGAGTTCCTCAAGTTTTCTTTTTTGAGCTGGATGCATGAGGCCTGCTTCATCCATAACTGGAGAACGGAGTGGAGGGATCTTAATGTCTTGGCCCATGCTCACCATTGATGTGAGCATGAACAGAAGGGCAATAAGAAGTTTCATTAGAATTTAACTTCAGGGGTTTGAGTTTCAGCTTCAGTTGCTGCGAACTGAGGTTTCTTTTCAAACTTATGAATAAGTGAGTTCGTTAAGCTGGTAGGGAAAACAGTAACAAGGTTGTTGAACTCTCTTACTCCCTCAATATAGCGACGTCTTGCAATCGCGATACGGTTTTCGGTTCCTTCTAGTTGGGCCTGAAGACTTTGAAAGTTTTGATTGGCCTTAAGGTCAGGATACTTTTCTGCAACAACCATAAGTCGACCGAGGGCCTGAGTGAGCCCACCTTGAGCTTCTTGAAATTTTTGCAATGAGTTTGCATCTAGTTTGGTTGGATCAACTTGAACAGAAGTTGCTTTAGCACGGGCCTCTATAACTCCCTCAAGGGTTTCTTTTTCATGACTTGCGTACCCTTTAACAGTGTTCACAAGGTTAGGTATAAGATCAGCGCGACGCTTATATTGGTTTTGAACTTCTGCCCAATCGGCTTCAACTTGGTTGTTTGCTTGAGGAATGGATTGTAAACCGCATGAAGTTAGGAAAACTAACATCACAAGAACGAGACTTGATTTCATTTGAACTCCTTAAAATATAAAAACCCAAAGTACTATACATACTTTGGGTTCATTTTCATATAAATCAAGGATCTTTCTGGCGAATTATTTGCTTACAGTAGCAACAAGCTTAGCAAGACGAGATGTCTTACGAGCTGCTGTTTCTTTTTTCATCGCAGGAGATTTAGCAAGCTTTGCAAGCTTAGATTGTACATCAACTAATAGTGATTGAGCTGATGCAGCATCACCTTTAGCAACCGCTTCTCTAACAGCTTTGATAACTGAACGAGTTTGGGTAGTTTTAATCTTATTGATCATACGACGTTTTTTGTCTTGTCTAGCTCTTTTCTCAGATGATTTGTGATTCGCCACAGTTTGGTCTCCTAATAAGTAACATTTAAATCAAAAAATACTGCGATGTTATAAACAATAACTGTCTTCATGGCAAGTATGAATATGAGAGTATAGGTTTTTTAGTTTTGAAATCACAGCATTAATTTTTGAAAAAGAGCGAGGGATAGGGTAGTTATTGTTGATCAAAATATTTTATTCATAAGGGTGGATGGCCATGAAAAACATTCAAGTTATTGGAATCGTAGGTGCTGGGCAAATGGGACGAGGAATTGCGCAGGTCGCCGCACAAACTGGTTACCAAGTGATTCTTTTTGACGCGTTCCAGAATTCTTTGGAGTTTGGACATAATTTTATTAAAGATCAGCTCACCAAAGGTGTGGCCAAGGGGAAATGGTCTCAGGAAGATGCGGATAAATCCTTTGCTAATCTCAAACCCACTTTGAAGATTGAAGATCTTAAAGATTGTGATCTCGTGGTTGAAGCAGCTACTGAAAAGAAAGAATTGAAATTTGATATTTTTCGTAAACTTGATGAAGTGGTGAAGCCAGAGGCCATCCTTGCATCAAATACATCTTCTATTTCTATTACTGAGATCGCAGCTGTTACAAAGCGTGCGCATCTTGTAGCAGGAATGCACTTTATGAACCCAGTTCCTGTGATGAAATTAGTTGAGGGAATCAGAGGACTTGAGACGAGTGATGAAACATTCAATACTGTAGCGGCCGTTGCTGAGAAAATGGGAAAAGTCTTTGTTCGCGCTCAAGACTATCCAGGCTTTGCTGTTAATAGAATTCTTATGCCAATGATTAACGAAGCAGTTTACGCTCTTTATGAAGGAGTAGCTTCGGTGAAAGATATTGATACCGCCATGAAACTTGGAACAAACCAACCAATGGGCCCCCTTGAACTTGCGGACTTTATCGGACTTGATACTTGTCTTGCCATTATGAATGTTCTTCACGATGGTCTAGCTGATACGAAATATCGTCCATGTCCTCTTCTTAAGCAATATGTTGCTGCTGGAAGATTTGGTCGTAAAAATGGAAAAGGGTTTTACACTTATGACAAATAATTATGAAACTATTCGCTTTGAGCGCAATGGAGAAATTGGTGTTTTAACAATTAACCGTCCAAGCAAACTTAATGCTTTAAATATTCTCGTTCACCAAGAGCTAAAAAAAATTCTTACAGATTTACAAAAAGAAGATCTAAAAGGACTTATTTTAACAGGTGAGGGGGAGAAAGCTTTTATCGCTGGTGCAGACATTGCAGAAATGCAGTCAATGAATTCCAGTGAAGCTTCCGCGTTTGCTGAACTTGGACAACAAGTAACAACTCTTATGGAGTCACTTCCGTATCCTACTATTGCTGCCGTTAATGGCTTTGCTCTTGGTGGAGGATTTGAAATGGCCATGAGCTGTGACTTTATCTTTGCAAGTTCAAATGCAGTATTTGGTCTGCCAGAAGTAAAACTTGGATTAATTCCTGGATTCGGTGGAACTCAGCGTCTGTCTCGCATCGTAGGAGAGAGAAGAGCGAAAGAACTCATGTTTTCAGGTCGTAATGTAAAAATAGATGAAGCCAAAACTTTAGGTATTGTTTTAGAGGTCTTTGAGTCAAAAGAAGCCCTCATTGCAGGTTGTTTAAAGTGGTTTGAACTTGCTCTTGCTAACTCTTCTGCCTCAATTGCTAAGGCCAAACAAGCTCTTTGGAGCGGAATTGATGTCCCTCTAGAGCAAGGTCTTGCTATAGAAGCAAAAGCTTTTGGTGAAACATTCCAGACTCCACACATGATCGAAGGTGTTGCTGCCTTCTTAGAAAAAAGAAAAGCTCAATTCAACTAAAGGATAAATATGCTACTTGATGAAAAGTATAACGAGATTCGTGATATGGTGAAAAAATTTGCAGACTCAGAGGTTCTCCCTCTGGCCATGCAAATTGATCACGAAGGGAAAATTCCTTCTGAACTCATTGGAAAACTTGCCGAGAACGGCTTCCTAGGTTCATATATTCCGGAAGAATACGGTGGAGCAGGACTTGATTATCAATCTTACGCTCTTATCGTAGAAGAAATTTCACGCGCCTGTGCTTCAACAGGAGTCTTTGTTTCAGCTCATACTTCTCTTGCTGTTTGGCCGATTCTTCAATTCGGTACTAAAGAGCAAAAAGAAAAGTATCTTCCACTTATGGCCTCTGGAGAGATGATCGGTTGTTTCTGTCTTTCAGAACCTAACGCAGGATC
>CAYWMU010000244.1:0-4030 GCA_964459395.1 uncultured Bacteriovorax sp. | reverse complement strand
AGTGATGTTCGGAGCACCGGTGCGAATTGAACTGCACGAGATGTTTCAAAAAATTCTCCCTTTCGGTGACACCTATACTCCTTATGGGGCCACAGAATTTCTTCCGGTGGCCGTGATCTCCGGTAAAGAAATTATTCACCAACATAAAACTAAAATGCAGCAAGGCTTTGGTGTGTGTCTCGGTCAGGCCGTTCCTAACGTGGAAATCAGAATCGCCAAAGCTTCGGATATTCCAGAGCGCGAGATTGATGATCTCGGAAGAAACCAGCGAGGAGAAATTGTGGTCACAGGCCCCCAGGTGACTCCCGGCTACTTTGAGATGGATGAAGAAACCGCCAAAGCAAAAATTCAAATGGGCCCAACCCTCTGGCACCGCATGGGAGACTTAGGTCTCATAGATTCCCAAAATAACCTCTGGTTCTTAGGGCGAAAAACTCACCGAGTAGAACTCCCTGGTGAGACTCTTTATTCCATCAGTGTGGAGAGTTTTTATAATCAGCATCCTGAGGTCAGTCGAAGTGCCTTAGTTCAAGTTGAACGAGACGGAGTAGTGAGTGCAGGGATTGTGATTGAGAGAAAAGATCGTGCGGTGAAAGCATCACCAACTTTTTTCGAAGAACTCTCACAGATCACTAAAAAAAATAACCTATCGGGAAAAATCACCGAGTGCTTTCTTCATCCTAGTTTTCCAGTGGATGTGAGACACAATATTAAGATTGATCGGCAGAAGCTTTCGGAGTGGGCGACAGCTTTGGAAGCTAAGAGCTTCAGCAAGTTATCACTTTAACATGTCTTGCGTTTGACCTATTAAGTATTGGCAAGAGAGTTTATTAGCTCTCATAATTGGCATATTGTCGCAATTTGTTATTGCGCATTCTCTAGTAACTATCGAGATAAAGTTAATTTAGAATTTGGATTAGAGTTTTGAACTATGATTTGAGGTCTCAAGCAAATGAGGTCTTATGAAAAAAGTGATTACTCTATTTCTTGTTCTTTCTTCAATGCAAGTTTCTGCTTCTGCAAATTGCTTTTACGCTCTTTCTCAGATAGCTGACCACTGCTCATTATCGGGAGGGCCCAGCTATGATTTTCCAAGCTGTGGTTCAGAACCAGTTGTATTCTGTAGTCATGATTTTATTGGTACTAATGAAGATGGGATTGATTACAGATGCTATCATACGGAGACTATGAATATAGTCGAGAGTTATAGGATTTGCCCTGGAGGCCTAAACCCTTCGATTCAAGATTCAGGGACTCCAAGGTATTCAAATAAAGAGTGCGGCTCAATTGTCAATGTTGATTCACAGGTTTTAAGCGAGACAGTACCCATAACAGGAACTTCTTATTCTCTAGTTTATTCAAGTAATAAAGTAAAAGGGTATAAAAAGGATTACTCTCTAAGAATTCCTATTATAGGAGATAACTATTGGTATGATCCACAACACTCAGGTATGAAGCTCGAGTATTCCATAGCTGGGCAATACTACACCCATACATTTTCTCCAGTACCTGGAACATTTCATCATTTTACATGGAATGGCCTTGATCATCTTGGAAACCCTGTTTTAGGCAGTGAAAGTATTATTATAAAAACGACACTTGAATTTACTAACCCTTATGATGTTGCGATCCCAAGAGAGTATTCAACCCACCTGGGGTCTACTGTTAGAGATAGAGTAAGTTTTAAAGGGTGGGATATTGATGTTAGACATATCTACGATGAAAGTAAAAAAATTCTTTATAAAGGGAATGGTAATTTTTTTAAAACAGACTTCTATGAAAAAAGTGATGGAACAAAAATAATACTTTCAGAAGATAGATCAGAGTATTATATTTTCGATTCGACTTTTACCCATATTGAGACAAGGGATTTTATTACAGCTAAACTTAAACTAAGCTTTAGTTATAATACATCTGGAAAACTAATTTCAATTAGCGATGCTTACTCGAATGCAACATCAATACAGTATTACTCAGGAGTTATTAGTTCGATTACTTCTCCTTTTGGTTTAGTAACAAGTATTGTGACTGATTCAAATGAAAGAATTACTTCCATTTCAAATACGTTATCAGAAGTTTTTAGCATGACTTATGATACGGATGATCTTCTCCTAACTTTTTTGAAACCAAACGGAAATCTATCAACTTTTACCTATAATTCACTAGGCTTAATGACAACAGATCAGAATTCGGAAGGATCTGAAATAAACTTAGATGTTACTATTGGTAATAATAGTCGATTTATTACTAATACTTCTGCATTAGGGATAGTAAAGACGATAGAGTCAATTGTATCGGGTGAAAGCTATAAACGAATTATTAATTATCCAAATTACTCTATCGAGGAGTATGAAGAGAGTGGCAATAGTGTCACTATTAGAAGAAATGGTTTTGAAAAGTCATTAAATTCAGTGAACGACTTACGTTTTTCTTCAAAGTTTAGAGTGCCAGCGAGTGAAGTGACTCTAAGCAATAGTCAAATAAAGACAGTCCTTATAAATGAGACAGCAACTCTTTTATCATCTGATCCATTTGATTTTAGCATTTACAAAAAATCGTTAACAGATGGGTCAGATATTAATGAATTAGAATATGATGCTCTTTTGGGTATCTTAACAAGAACCTCATCAGAAGGGCGTCTGTTAACGTTGAAGTTAAACTCTTATGGCTCAATCATAGAAGGGAAAATAGGGAACCTCCTTCCTGTCGAAGCAACTTACAACTCATTTGGACAAAACATTACCCAGAAGCAAGGAAGCAGAGAGATAACTTATGAGTACTCTCTTACTAGCGGGGAATTAATAAAAGTAATAAATCCTCTACTAGAAGAAACGGAGTACACTTACGATTCTGTAGGGAAATTAGCATCTATAAAACTTCCTGATATGCGAGTAATTGGATTAAATTATGATTTTGAAGGTAATCTCACTGGCATTACTCCTCCAGGAAAGCCAAGTCATAGTTTGACTTACAATGGCCTAGGAAGACTTCAAAGTTATATACCTCCAACTATAGGACTTCCAGGTAGTACAACGAATTATTCCTACAATGCTGATAGAAAAATCGCTTCTGTTTTACGACCTAGCGGAGAATCGATTACCTTTGGATACGATACCTATACAGGAGACTTAACAAGTATTTTAGCTCCATCAGGGACGAAATACTTTAATTATTTTTCTGGTGATCTTGGACAAGCTTCTTCTGAAGGTGCTTGGGGTTATTATTATTACATACAAGGTTTTAATTACGCCGAAAATATAAGCACTCCTACATTTTCATATACATTAACAAGATCATTAAACTCGAAACATCTTTTAGAAGCTGAAGATCTATATCTTGGTCCTTATGCTATTAATTTGTACTACGCTTATGATGGAGATAACTTATTGGTTCAATCGGGGCCACTTTCAATCTCTCGCGATCCAGAGCTTGGTGTTGTCACAAATTTATCCTCAGAAGATGTTGAGGTAGAGTTAAGTTACTCTTCAAGCTACGGAGAGCTATCTGGAGTCAAATCGATCTACAACTCTTCAGTTAATACTTATGAGACAACATACACTAGAGATGTGTTAGGGAGAATTTCTACGTTAATAGAGAAATATCAATCAGCCTCACCTGTTTCTTTTGAATATATTTATGATTCAGCAGGACGCTTAACAGAAGTTAAAGAAGGAGGAATCACAACTCAGGTTTATGGGTATGATTCAAACAGTAATCGCAATACTCAAACTATTGGCTCAATAATAACTAATGCAACTTATGATGATCAAGATAGGCTACTCACTTTTGGGGCAAAGAGTTTTACATATAACGCCAACGGCGAAATGCTAACCGAGACGGAAGGGGCCAGTACTAAAAGTTTTACTTATGATGCTTTTGGTAATCTCAAAACAGTAGTTCTACCTACTAAGACAGTTCATTACCTCGTTGATGCATTTGACAGAAGGGTTGCAAGACTTGAAGGCACAGTTAATACCGATCACTATATTTGGAACGGTAATAAAATGATGAGTACTGTCGACGGGGCAGG
>CAYWMU010000243.1:0-4033 GCA_964459395.1 uncultured Bacteriovorax sp. | reverse complement strand
CCCAGTACTTATCAGGAGAATCAAGAAGTTCTAACTTCTCTTTCTTGATGTTTGTCTTTATCGTCCAAGAATTAGTTGAATAATCTTTATGGGAAAAAGTAATTTTAAAATCAGGATCTCTTTGAATCTGAACTCCATGAAGAGAACCTTGCTCGTAAATTATTTTGCCATCGTTACCACAGTCTTCATCTAGAGACATAGACTCTACTCGAAAGACTCCTTTCGGCTCTCTGGAAGGTTTATATTTAAGGCATAGCTTACTTAGAGAAAGATCTGAGTTTACAGCACTAAAACTAGAAATAACTTGCCATGCATCCTCTGGTCTCGTGATGAGTTCATTGTCCCGGTAAAACTCATGAACTGACAGACGTTCATATGCTGCAGTTAACTCTTGAGGGAATGCGTGTGTCCAGAAAGATAAAAAATATAAAAACACTGTGATCATAAAATCTCTCTAAAACATCTAAAAGCATATTCTTTATTTTCTTCACTACTCCCTCGTCGTCCGAGTTTATGCCATTGGGATTGGGCTTCTTCGAACTTAGAGGACTTTTTAAGATTTAACTCAGGTTCTATTGGATTGTTAAAGACCTCTTCTTCAAAACCTAAACCAAAGGCTACACCTGTCCAGGATACTGAATCTGTCATGAAATAATTTTCTGCACATCCTTTCACCTGGGCCAGACTACAATCTTGAGAAGTCAGTTTGAAACCCTCTTGGGTGGACTCTGCTAAGAAGGTACGATTATAGTCTCTCTGCCAAGGAGTATCGGGCCTAACAACCATATCAGGAAAAGGTATTTTAAAGTCTTGAGGGGTCATTTGAGTGGCATCAAAGATGTGGGCCTGCAATCTCTTTTTTCCATGAAAACGGCAGAAGGAATTTTGTTCATCTTCCTTAAGCTTGGCAGGCTCCCAAGGATTAGCTGTTTTATATTCTTCCCCCAGATGCTTCTTCCATTCATAAATATCTTTTTGTGAAACATAAAACTTATCAACAAAGATTTTCCTACCAGCATTGTCCCAAAGAAAGCCCTGCTTGCGTGGATCACTTACTTCACCATAACCGTAAATTCTTTCTGGCAAATACATCTCATGACAAGTTTTAGGTAAAAATATTTTTTGTTCGACTCCCAATTCATCAATTTTAAAATCAGCTATATATCCAGATCGATTCTGAATACCCTGAACATCTCTCTGAATAAAAGTAATCTTTCCTGAGGA
This sequence comes from uncultured Bacteriovorax sp., assembly GCA_964459395.1. Lineage (GTDB taxonomy): Bacteria > Bdellovibrionota > Bacteriovoracia > Bacteriovoracales > Bacteriovoracaceae > Peredibacter. The sequence continues at coordinate 2,809 of CAYWMU010000243.1, read as the reverse complement.
GGTAAGCTGGTAAACCTTACCAGCATGTTCAACATTTAAATGAGTCTTATTTTTCCATAAACACACCCACCCCTCACTATTGCATTCAAGGTAAGCCTCACCAACATGACTAGGAATTCCACACTCTTTTTTGCTGATATAGAGAGAAGGGCTTGTCCAAGCGGACTTAATAGTAGGAATTGCTGCATGTAAAACTTGATTAATCAAGTCACGATTAGTTCGTCCTTCTTTCACTTGTGCGGACTGACGGGGGAAGAAGAAGAGTAAAAAAATGCCAGCAATGCTAACAATCCCCAAGAAAATATAAATCTTTGATATACTTAAACTAGTCAAATCTCTTTTCACAGGATCAGGTTATATGAATTGGATGGAAGAAGTAAATAAAGAAGAAGGTCGCTATCAAACGATCATGGCCTTTGATGAATACATGAAGATGTTTGAAAAGCTTCCTCATAAGGAACTTAGAACCTGTGGTATGTACCTGAAAGAGATGTTTGATTACTTCAGCCGCAATGAAGATGGAAGCTTTAAGCTATTCAATCGAGTGCATGCGCTTGCACCAGCTGTTTACGGACATAGAAGAGTACAGAAAAGAATTTATAACTTTCTTCAAAACTTTGTAGAGGAAGGTTACAACAATAAATTCATTCTTCTTATAGGACCCAATGGTTCTGCTAAATCATCTCTCGTTAAAAAGATCATGCTTGCTACTGAAGATTACTCGCAAACAGATGAAGGATCTCTTTATACCTTTAGCTGGGTATTCCCCATAGACCAATACACTAAAGGCTCCGTAGGACTTTCTGGTAAAGCAAGCGAAAGACAAGATACTTATGCTTATCTTGATGATAAAGATATCTCGGCCATTATAAATTCTGAATTAAAAGATAGCCCACTTCTTCTCATTCCTATTAAAACCAGACAAAAAATGATTGAAAAAACTTTTAAAGACGATCAGGCAAAGCTTGATTCAATTAAGAAGAGCTATCTCTACAATGGGGATCTTTCTAATAGAAACAGAATGATTTTTGATGCACTCTTAAAAAGTTACAAGGGTGATTATCAGGAAGTATTTAAGCACATTAGAGTTGAACGACTGTTCATTAATCGCCGATACTCCAGCGGTGCTACAACCATTGAGCCACAACTTCATGTTGATGCTCAAATGCAACAGATCACAATGGATCGTCGTCTGGCTTCATTACCTCCTTCACTTCAATCTTTAAATCTCTTCTCCTTAAATGGTGAAGTCGTATTAGCAAACAGGGGTATTCTAGAATTCTCAGATCTCTTAAAACGTCCCCTCGATACTTTTAAATATCTTTTAATGACCATGGAATCAAAAACAATTAACCTCCACGGTATATTAACAGAGCTTGATATTTTCTTTATTGGTTCATCCAATGAAGTTCACTTCCAAGCCTTTAAACAGCACCCTGATTTTAACTCCTTTAAAGGACGCTTTCATTTTTTAAAAGTTCCCTATTTAATGAACTACCGAGAAGAGGCCAATATCTATAAAGAGCAGGTAGAACAAATTAAAGATATTTCTACTTTTGAACCTCACACCCTTGATGCTCTCTGCTTATGGGCGGTAATGACTCGCATGCGTGCTGGTCTTGCTGAAAATTACAATATCACTCAGCTTGGACAAGTGGTTCAAAACTTCAATCCTTTAGAGAAGGCCCTTTACTACGCTGATCGAACTCTACCGGATAATTTAGACTCAGAAACAAAACAGATCCTTCGCGCCCATGTGAGAGATGTATTCAATGAATATGACAACGATCTAGTCTATGAAGGAAAGTTTGGAATTTCACCTCGCGAACTTAAGCAAATCATCTACGATCTTGCCTACTCAACTAAGAATGTGACTTTTGTTGAAGCTCTTGAAGCCTTGAGATCTATTTCTGAGAAAAAAGATGAATTCGATTTCTTAAATATTCCCCCTCAAGGTGCATACCATGATCCGTTTGTGTTCTGTGACCTTGTAGAAACTCATTGCTTAGATATTCTTGATGCTGAAGTTAGAGATTCATTAGGTCTTATTGATGATCGTTCTTATGAAGAATATATTTCTAAATACATTCTTTCTATCAATGCCCTTATTAAGGGAGAGAAGGTTAAGAACCCAGTAACCGGTAAGTTTGAAGCTCCTGACTCTTATTTTATTTCAGAGTTTGAAGCAAATGTTTTTATCAATGAATCTCCTGAAAACTTTAGATCAAATCTTATTGCAAGACTCGGGGCCTATGCTCTCGACAATCCAGGGAAAGAGATAGTGTATGCATCAATTTTCTCTGACCTCGTGAACCTCTTACAAGAAAGTTTTAGGAATGAGCAAAAGAAAGTAATTAGTAAAATTACCAGCAACCTCATGCTCTATCTTGCGGAGTTAAGAGAGAATAAATCTAGTGGTATTTCAAAAGAAATAAAGGGCCAAATTGATTCTTTGATTATGAATTTAATCAAGAAGTACAATTACTCCGAAAATGGTGCCATCACTTCTCTGCAGTACTTGTTAAAAATGAGATACGATTCACAAAAATAACCGGAATTAAAGGGAGCAAATGAAGTTCAGGACTCCCTTGGCCCCTATATTCTCATCCCCTTCTAAAATAATTCTTGGTTTGTGAGTGAGTCGATCTAAACAATGATTGATATTACTCACACCAACCGAGTTGTGGAACAATTCAAACATACTTTCATCATTTGGTGCATCTCCAAAGAAGAAGCAATTGCTCTCAAGAATCTCAGGTCTAAATTCTTTGATAAACTTAGTAACTCCTAAGTATTTTGAAATTTCTCC
>CAYWMU010000242.1:0-4034 GCA_964459395.1 uncultured Bacteriovorax sp. | reverse complement strand
ATTAACAATTTCTTCGATAGTTGAAGTTCTTTGAACGATGTTAATTGCATGCTTAATAGGAAGTAAAATTGGGCCAATCGGCGTAGCACCACCAAGTTGAGCAAGAAGTTTATAACTAATATTTGCAGAAGCTAGATCAGGGAAAATGAGAATGTCTGCGGTCTTATCAAGAGCACAGAAATCAAAAAGATTTTTCATGATCTCATGGTTAGTTGCTACGTCAGCTTGCATTTCACCATCTGCTATAAGCCTTGGGTCTCTTTCTTTGGCAAGCTTTGCAGCTTGTGCCATCTTGATTGTATCTTCTGAACGAGTAGAACCAAAGTTGGAGTAAGAGAGGAAAGCGATTCTTGGCTCATCCTTCATAATGTTACGATAGAGTTGAGCAGTAGAAACAGCAATGTCGGCCAATTCTTGTGCGTTTGGATTAAGCTGAACTGTACAGTCTGCGAGGAAAACTACTTTCTGTTTGAACGCAAGCATCATCACACCAGCAGCTTTTTGTTTGCCACTCGTTCCTACCACTTTAAGAATAGGACTAATGCATTCTGGATAGTTTTGAGTTGCACCAGTAATCATTCCGTCCGCAACTCCCATCTTCACCATCATTGATCCGAAGTAGTTACCACGCTTCATAATGTCTTTGGCATAAGCGTATGAAACACCTTTTCTTTGACGAAGCTGGAAGTACTCTTCAGTAAATGGTTTGTAGTGAACTGATTCTTCTGGAGTGATGATTTCAGTGCCTTTAAGGTTAGAAACCTTTAAGCTCTCCATTTTGTTTTGTATTGATTCTTTATTACCAAGAAGAATTGGTTCAATGAGGCCTTCTTCTTTAAGAATTGAAGCGGCCTTTAGAATTTTAGGATCAGAACCTTCAACAAATACAATTTTTTGTTTTTCAGAGTTTGGTAATTGGGAACGAATGTTTCTCATGAGAGAACCAGTAAGTCCTAAACGCTCTTGAAGAGATTTTGCATAGGCCGTGAAGTCTTCGATATGAGTTCTTGCCACCCCTGATTCAATTGCAGCTTTAGCAACAGCAGGGGAAACGTGAGTGAGAACTCTTTTATCAAATGGTTTAGGGATGAGATAATTTCTTCCAAAAGAAAATTCTTCGTTTCCATAAGCACGTTTCACATCATCAGGAACTTCTTCTTTGGCAAGTCCTGCAATAGCATAAGCTGCTGCAATTTTCATTTCTTCATTGATCTTACGTGCGCGAACATCAAGAGCGCCACGGAAAATAAATGGGAAGCCAAGAACGTTATTTACTTGGTTTGGATAATCTGAACGGCCGGTTGCCATGATGGCGTCATCGCGAACTTCAGCAACTTCTTCAGGTGTGATTTCTGGATCAGGGTTTGCCATAGCGAAGATGATTGGGTTTGCTGCCATGGATTTTACCATGTCTTTTGAAACAAGACCCTTTGCCGAACAACCGATAAAGCAATCAGCTCCATTCATTGCATCTGCAAGAGTGCGAGCTTTAGTGTCGTTTGCAAACTCTTCTTTGTACTTATTCATCCCTACAGTACGACCTTTAAAGATCACTCCCTTCGAGTCAACCATAAGTACGTTTTCTTTTTTTACACCAAGGCTGATAAAGAAGTTGGTACAAGCGATAGCCGCTGCTCCTGCACCAGAGACAACAACTTTTACATCTTCTGGTTTTCTATTAGTGATCTCGCAAGCATTGATGAAAGCAGCGCCTGAGATGATAGCGGTTCCATGTTGGTCATCGTGGAAGACAGGGATATCCATAATCTCTTGAAGTTGTCTTTCAATCTCAAAACATTCTGGAGCTTTGATATCTTCTAAGTTGATTCCGCCAAATGTTGGCTCTAATGATTTAACAGTGCTAACGATTTCTTCGACAGTTCTATTGTTGATTTCGATATCGAACACATCAATATCTGCGAAACGCTTAAAAAGAACACCTTTACCTTCCATCACTGGTTTTCCAGCAAGAGGACCGATGTCACCAAGACCGAGAACTGCAGTTCCATTTGAAACTACGGCGACAAGATTTCCTTTAGCAGTGTATTTATAAACATCGTCAGGGTTTTTAGCGATTTCAAGACAAGGAGCTGCAACACCTGGTGAATAAGCTAGAGATAAATCACGAGCGGTTAAGCAAGGTTTAGTAGGAGTTATTTCAATTTTTCCTGAACGACCCTGAGAGTGGTATTCAAGAGCTTGGAGGTATTTTTCTTCATGAGTATTGTTATTAGGCACAGAACATCCTTTTGTTAAGGCATTGAGGTCATAAAATTGATGCGCAAACGATACCAGTTTTTATTAATTTTGACATCTTTTTGAAAGCAGCCCTCTCTTTAATATTGCACATAGTAATGGCAGGGTACTGAGAGCTAACCCTATATAAAATTCATCGAGTTCACTGGTGATATATCGCCAATGAGTCAGAACTTTCCATGACACGATGCCAATGCAGCCTAAAGAGACTGACCAAATGAAGTCAGACTCTTTTACCTTGCTGGGAAAGAGCTGGGCAATAATCAAAGGGATAAGAAGAGTAGCTGCTGAAAAGCCCCCCAAAGTTTTCCAAACAGAGACGACATTACCTTCAAAGAGAAAGCTAAAAAGCAATGAGATAATGGAAATCAGAATAAGGGCCAGGTGATGATGCCAACTTTTAAACTTATTCTTAATAGTTAGCATGTCATAGCTCAAGCATGTAGATGCCATGAAGAGAAAAGAGTCTAGGGTTGATAGGATAGTTGCGAGAATTCCTGCCAACATGATCCCTTTGAAGCCACTAGGTAAAAGTTGAATGGCAAACTGAAGATAGGCGTTTTGCGGATTAGCTTCAGGCAAATAGACTCGTGCATAAAGGGCCCCTAGAGTTGTACAGCAATCAATAAAAATCCAGAAAATAATGGAAAGAAAGATACCGTTGCGTGCAGTCTTCTCATCCTTGGCGGCTAAACACCTTTGGTAGAAGTTAGGGTCAACTAGAGTGGACAGAGCAATAAAGCCCCATACGAGAAGGACACTGAGGTGTTCTCCTCCAGTAGGGCTTAGATGAGTAGGAGGGAGTTTTTCCATTAACTCCCAGGGAGAGCCTAAGTTCATCCAAGCAAAAAAGACGACCAAGAAAACGGAGAGAACCATGAAAAAGAACTGAACAATATCTGAGAAGACGACCGCTCTAAAACCTCCCCAAAGAGAATATGAAACGACGATAAAAATACCGATTCCTGAGTTGACGAAAAGATTTCCTCCGAATAAAGCCTGTAGGAAAAGACCAAGACTAATGACATAGGCCATCGGAAGTAGATTGAGAAAGTTTAAGATTGCAGTAATTTTACCTGCTTTTTCTCCGATCATTTGCCCTGCCAAATCAGGAAGACTGAAAGCAGAATATTTCTTAATTCTTTTAACAAGCACTAAGGCAAATATAAGGTAGCTGATGTACCAGAAAACTCCTTGAGTAATAAAATTATAAATACCTTTTTCATAAGTTAGAGTAGTCACTCCAAATATACCTCCATACCAAGTGGCCACAAGAGTTGCCACGAAAAGAGGGAGAGTGAGACGTCTTCCCATAAGAAGGAGTTCTAACGGACTATGTTGATCTTTCTCTGAAAGTTTATTTTTAAGGCGCTGACCATAGAGGATTGCTAAAAAAGTCAGAAAAAGGACAAGGACAAAAAGTATCCAATCAAGCGGACTTAGAAATTGATAGAGAGTATTTTGAGAAATCATAGCTAGATTATATATTTTGGCCTATCCTTTTGACTATGAAATACGCTTTAATCATAGCCCTAGCACTGATTATCCTTAGAATAGATATGTTTGTCGGTGTAGCCGAAAGAGCTTGGAATAAAGTTCCAAGACCCAAAATTGATGAAGCCGAAATATCTGGAGAGGCTTTGCCTGTCTCCACTTTCTCAGTAGGTGATGTAGAAACAGATAAGCTTTCTCCATTGCGACTATTGATAACTGAGTTTAGCTACAATCCTGATAGAGCTACCAGAGAGATGCTGGTCGAATATATAAGAAGTAATCCA
>CAYWMU010000241.1:0-4061 GCA_964459395.1 uncultured Bacteriovorax sp. | reverse complement strand
TCTCATGGAAGCATCAGCTTCCTCAGCTGGGCCCACAACCACGACTCCATCGGCACCAATACCGAATTGGCGATGACAAAGGGCCTCAATTTTTTCTTGAGACCAGTTAAAATCCTTCTCATTTATGAGAATAAAGTCGTTACCATTGCCTGAGTATTTGTAAAAACGAGTCTTGTTCATAGGAAGATCTTACTCCAAAGTTCTTGGCAAGTACCCTAAAAATAAAGTAAAGTAATGGCTCATGTCTGTGGGATTATAGCTCAGTTGGTTAGAGCTCCCGGCTCATAACCGGGTGGTCGCAGGTTCAAGTCCTGCTAGTCCCACCACTCCAATCAATCTCAGTTTTTCCTACTTCCCTTAAATATTGATTAACTTTTGAAAAGGGCTTAGAACCAAAAAATCCCCTATAAGAAGAAAGTGGAGATGGATGAACTGATTCCACAATAAAATGTTTTGATTGATCAATGAGCTTTTTCTTAGTTTGTGCAGGGGCTCCCCAGAGTATGAATACAAGCCCTGAATGATGTTCGCTGAGTTTGGTAATCACTGTATCCGTAAAGACTTCCCAGCCTTGTTTATGGTGGCTTCCGGCCTTTCCTTTCTCAACAGTGAGAACTGTATTAAGAAGGAGAACTCCTTGAGTCGCCCAAGAAGATAAATCTCCATTAGCACTGATAGGGACTTTTACATCATCTTCTAATTCTTTAAAAATATTTCTTAGTGAAGGAGGGAGTTTCACTCCTTTTCTGACAGAGAAAGCAAGACCATGGGCCTGACCATCTCCGTGATAAGGATCTTGGCCTAAAATAACGACTTTAACTTCTTCGAAAGGAGTAAGGTTGAAAGCCGCAAAAATTTCTTCACGAGGTGGATAAATAACTTTCCCTTCCTCGTATTGAGCATTGAGAAAAGTTTGAAGTTTTTGATAGTATGGCTTCAGTTCTTCTGTCGAGATTAATTCTTTCCAATTCATGGAGCAAATTAAACCTTTCTTATTCTTGTTGGGCAAGTTTATCGAAGAGAACTTCAGCGAGATTTCCGCTTTTTTTAGAAAAGAGGAAGTGAGCGTAAATGACCATATCCGATTGAAATGTATTGACCAGTCTCAGATTGGTGCCTTCAATACATTGTTCTGGATCACCGATGACGGCATTCGTTCTGCAGACTGAGGGTCTATGGGGATAAATAGTACAAGATTCATCTTTATCTAAGAAAACACACCCTCGCTCATCATAAGATAACATAGAGAGGTTCTCTTTTTGCTTTTCGAGCTTGGCCACATCGATCTTTAAATCCACTTTTTGAATAATAAGATCGATCTCATCTTCGGTAACACTCACTTCGTTGTGACAACAATGAGCACAGCCTTGTCTACAAGGGGACATTTTTTGAACAGTCTCATTTTCAAAAATTGGTTTATTAAAATGATCAACTAATTCATGAACGATTTCTGCTCGGCGAACAGGATCAGAAGTCTTTAAAAGTTGTTCAAAAACAATTTGAACTATATTGGCATACTGAGGATCACCATTTAGAGCTTCATAATTCTTCTTCGCAATTGCTGGAAACTTCACAAGACCTCCACTCTTTTTATCGTGGCACACAATTGTGTTATTCCAAACTTAAATTATTACAGTTTTGCTCCTGATACATTCCTAGGAAATCCGCTAGGAAAATTTAGTACAGTTATAACTTCAAAATTGTTTCAATTGCTTTCAACAAGGGAAGTCCCTTTTTACACGGAGGTAATAATGAAAGTACTTTTAACATTTCTAGTCTTCTCACTCTGTTCATTCACAGCATTCGCTCAAACAGCTTCTGAATCAGCAATGGAAGGAAGTGATGTAGAAACAATGGGTGCTCAAGAAGAGATTTATGAAGGCACTGATACAACAACGACTCCTCAAGCTGAAGAAGATGTAAGTGAACCCGGTCTTCAAGGGACTGATGAATCCATGATTCAAGAAGAAGTGGATACGACTGAGGAAGAAACAATGAGATCTGATACAATGGAAGGCTCACAATCTCCAGAAGGATCTGAAAGCACATCACCAGGCACTACTACACCTTAATTTCTCATTCCAAGAGGGCAGGATTCCTGCCCTTATCTTGACTCTTTTATATGGCCAATTTAACCTAAATGACTTTACGCCAACATAAAAAAGGGTCTAGATAAATGAGAATCTTATTATTACTACTCCTCATTCCTACATTAACTTTTGCCCAATACTCAAACGAGTCAGAAGTCTCGTCAGTAGTTACCGGTGGAAACTCCAAGGTTGAAACTTACCTTGTGAAAACATTAAATAAATATCTTGACGGGAAAAACACCCATCAACTCTCTGGTCAGTATACTTATGGAGAATCGAGAGATGAAGTTTCTGCAAGAGAGTGGAACGCTAATTATAAGTTCGACAGAGTATGGACTGATCATTTCGGATTTTATGTCGGTGAAGTTGTAGAAGGATATCGCTTCCAAGGTATTAAGGCGCGATATAACTCTGACGCCGGTTTAAAATATTACTTCACGAAATCTGAGAAAAGAAACATCTTCACAGAAGTTGGTTATCGTTACACTATCGAGGATCAATACTACTCTGAAACAGCTTATGAAAATAAGGGACGTGTCTTTGTAGAGATCAACGATAAACCAAATAATAACTTCTCATACAGAATTTGGGCGGAGTACCTACCTAACTTCTCACGCTCAAACGATTACCTCTTTATTCACGAGGCTTCTCTAACTTCAATCCTTACTTCTAGGTTCTCGCTAAAATTTGCTTGGAAAGGTATTTACGATCAAGAACCTGTTATCGAAGGGAATAAGAACTACGACTTTACCTACACCACATCTTTAGTGGCACGCTTTAATTAAATAATTCAAAAAACTCAGGATAAGATTTATTAACAGCTTCTTTGGGGGACACTGTCCCCCCTGAGTTATGCCTCATAAACAATGAGGCACTCATCACCATTCGATGATCATCTGGAAGCACTAAATCCACAGCACTAGAATAGCGAAGGTTCTCACCCTCAATAGAAAGAGTGTTACCTACTACTGAATGCTTAACTTTAAATGTTTCTAATATTCGAAGGGACTCACCTAAGCGATCACTTTCTTTATAGATAAGATTATCGACACCTATCAACTTATGGGTGCCTTCAATATAAGACAGAAAGTAAACTAAAGTAGGGACTAAATCTAAACAATCAGTGACGTCCATCTCAATATTACGATGAACTTTTTCCGGATGAATTAAAACGCCCTCTTTTTTTTGAGTCAGCATTCCTAAAGAATCAAGCAAAGTATAGAATTTTGCATCAGCTTGAAAAGGATCCATTTGCAGATGAGGAAAAAAGGTTTCTTGATTTAATGCTGCAAATGCAAGTGAATAACTAGCACTACTCCAATCAATAGGCGTAGTGTATTTCTTAGATTTTTTTAGGTCTTCAATCAGCCTTAAACTCATCTCCCAATAACTTTGGGAGGCCACAAGGTTCACTGGAACAACTTGTGTTGATTCGTGAAAACAAAGAGCAAGACCTGTTGCAAACTGAGTAGTGCGAGCACAGTCCACTTCTATGACCGCAGGTAAATGAATAGGGCCTTGTATAAAAAGTTCATCATCTTTCAATGAACATTGAGCACCGTACTGATTAGCGAATGTAATAAACTCATCCCAAGGACGTTCTTTCAATCTCGCCCCTAACTTTAAAATATAAGGATTAGTTCCACGTAATAACAAACAGGCCAAAAATCTTGCAGTCGTTCCGCCTTCTCCAACTTCAACGACTTTTGTAGAGACTGTAGGAACTTCGCAGGAAGGAAATGAATTATGGAAAGTGATCTTATTATTAGTTAATTCCAAGTTAAGACCAATATTCGTTAAAGCATTGATAAGAAAAGTAACATCAGTAGCTTTGGGTAAGTTATCGATGATAGCTTCACCATTTTGAGCAGCAAGTATTAAAGCCCGATTAGCATAGGATTTTGAAGCTGGTAGATTAATAGTTTTCGGGATTGATCCCTTACTAATATTTAAAATCATCTGCGGCCTGTA
>CAYWMU010000240.1:0-4097 GCA_964459395.1 uncultured Bacteriovorax sp. | reverse complement strand
CTCTCTTCTGGAGGTAATTCACATTTGGCCCAAGTTGTAGAAGCAGCAAAGAAAAAGAGAGTGAGAAACTTAATCAAGTTGATCCTTTTTAATACTAATGACTCCGATACCTAACAACGTTTTTTTATCATCATAATCTTTGAGAGTTGCCTGAATGACCACTTCTCCATTCTCTCCAATACCAGGATTATTGTAGATGATTGAGTGCTCATTGGGGTAATCGACTTCACCAGTAACACCAAAAGGAGTATGAACAGTATCACCTTGAGTTAAGATGCGATGTAATCCTTTATCATCATAAACATGAATCACTTTTCTGTTTTGATGATCAATGGCCCTAAAAACAAGAGAACCATTGTTATAAGCGATGTTAAAAGATTCAAACTGCTTGACGTCACGTCCTTCGCGCACAATGACTCTTTCCCCTTTATTGCTAATCTCAACAATGGCTTCACCGGATCCATCTTTTGCAATCACATAAACCTTTCCATCTCCAACAGTCACGCTGTTATTAAAGCTTAACCATGGGGACTGAGGGTTGGAATCCCGATCGGCAAACACCTTAATCCACTCACCATCTTTATAGCTCCAAATTTCATCTGGCCCAGAATTAGCGAGTGTTTCTCGTCTGATTTTTACAGCAAACTCACCTTTAGTAGATACGCTTGGTGAGAAAACATAGGAAATATTGTCAATATTAGCGGCTTGAAAAACACCCTGATCAAAAACCCTGATACTCTCCTTACTCTGATAAATCCATTTACTACCTAGATAAGTAACCGCAGTAACATGAGTATCAATGGGTAGCTCTGTAAGTTCCTTGTCTTTCCATTGATAAACTTTAGTGACGCCCTCTATGTCATACTCGTACCATGTAAGGGTCTTATCCAGAAACCTCGGAACTGAGAGAAAATTCTTTGTAGAGTGAAGAACACTCATCTGACCATTTTCATCCCAAAGTACCAACTCGTGATTTCCATCTTTTTGGCAATTGATTAAGGTCTTACCTTCAAAAATCATGGGAGTGCCTAAATGACAATAAGTATCCTGATCTAAGTTATAATTTCGAGTAGAGAAAGAAAGTGCGAGAAGCTCCGGTTTAAGATATCCGGCATATGAAAGTTGTGAACTAAATAGCAGCATCATGATTAATTGTTTCATGGCCCCTATTATAGCAAAGAAATGACTATGATATTTTTACATTTCCTTACTGCTGATTGATGATGATACCCGCCAAATGCTTCATCGCATTTAACATCTCTTCCTGTGTATCTTTATCAACTTTAGATTTTCTGAGAGCAAGTTTCATACAATAGATCCACTGTTCAGCTTCCTTAAGCCCGATAGGAATATCAATATGCCTCATTCTCATTCGAGGATGCCCATATTTTTGAACAAATACTTGGGGGCCTCCCAACCAGCCATAGAGATAATCTTTTAATTTATGGGCCACCTCATTTAAATCTCCCTTATGAGTGAGAAGGCAATCTTTGGCCACAGGATCAGTCCTCATTATCTGATAAAAATCATCCACAATAGCGTCGATGGTTTTCTTTCCTCCAATGCAAGAATAAACAGTCCCCGCATAAGGATAGAAAATTCGTAAGAATTTGGAATAAAGAGCTTTAAAATTCATAACATTCATTTTTTCTATAGGTTTAAGTCACAAAGCATATAAAATAGCCGTTAAGTAAAGTATCAAAGGAGTTACTGATGAAATATTTATCTCTACTTACCCTCACCGCACTTCTAGGCCTTGCTTCTTGTGGAACATTCACAAAAGGTTGCCATAAAGACAAGTGCCATAAGTCTGAAAAGGTTTGCAAAGAATACTGCAAAAAAGATAAAAAGGCCTGTAAAGAAAACTGCAAAAAATCTAAGACTGAAAAAGAATGTAAAGAGCGTTGTCACAAAGACGCTAAGAAGAAAAAAGCTGAAAAGAAATCTTAATAAAAATGCCCCTCTAAAGGGGCATTTTTATTTGTTATGGATTTATAATATCTGACTGTCAGGAAACTCTTTCTTAAGTTCCTTAACGATGGCCTTTAAATGTTCTTCACCTTTTACTTCTAGAGTAAAGACAGCATTTACCACATCAAGACGAAGTCCATTAGAGTCTCTATCATGAAAGACTTGTAAAATATTCGCTTCATGTTTTTTGATAATTCCCGTTATGGTGTGAAGGTTACCTGGTCTATCAGTGATTGGGATAGAAATGCGGGCCCTTCTTTTTGATTCAATTAGTCCTCGATCAATGATTCGATCTAAGAGATTGACATCAATATTTCCACCACAAACAACAAGAACAACTTTCTTGCCAACAAACTTCTTAGGATTCTTTTGATAAAGCTGATCAAAAAGGGCCAGCGGCAGGGCCCCTGCTCCTTCTGCAATCACTCGGGCCTTTTCCATTAACTGTAATACTGCCCATGCCATCTTTTCTTCAGTCACAGTATGAGCAGAATCAACAACTGACCCAAGAAGTTTATACATGTTCTTAGCAACATCTTTAACACGAATACCATCAGCAAAAGTATCAGCGACATCTTGCTTTACAATTTTCCCTTTGTTTAACGAATCAACCATTGCTGAACAACCAATGGCCTGTCCCGCAATAATTTTCGCTTTAGACTTATTATATTTTAAAACACTACCAATTCCTGAGACGAGTCCTCCCCCACCGATAGAAGAGAAAACATAATCAAAATCTTCAAGCTGATTAATCATTTCAAAAGCGACTGTCCCCTGCCCTGCAATGACTTCGGCATCATTATAAGGGTGAACAAAGGTCATTGGTTTTTTCTTCATCAGTTCTTTAGCGTAAACAAACCCTTCTTCAATAGAGTTTCCATGGAGAATAACTTTTGCTCCTAAAGTTTCTGTATTTTTTATTTTCGTTAGAGGAGATCCTACCGGCATGATGATGGTGGCCTTAATGCCAAACTTCTGTGCTGCCCAGGCAACTCCTTGTGCATGGTTACCTGCACTCACTGCAAGAACCCCTTGCTTCTTTTCTTCTTTAGATAAACCAGCAAGCTTATAAGTAGCGCCTCTCATCTTAAAAGAGCCGATAGGAAGCATGTTCTCAAGCTTTAAATAAATATTACATTTATACTGCTTAGAGAGCCACTCATTGTAGACCATCGGTGTTGGTTCAATAACTTCAGAAAGAAGGTTGTAGGCTTTTTTAAAATCATCAAAACTAATCTTCATAGCTACCTTTAAAAAAAATTTTCAATAAATATTTGTGAACCTAAAACAAAAAATATAAATGCTCCGAAACGAAGCATCCATTTTTCTGGAATCTTTTCAAAGAAATGTGAACCTAATGAAAAAATAAAGCAGGTACTCAAAGTAATAAGTCCAACCCATCCCGCACTCATATAAGCGTAAGGCATGGTCGCCAAACTTATTCCTGCTGCGAAAGAGTCCAAGCTCGTTGCAAAGGCCATAATAATTATGGCCCAAACTCTCCACTCAATTTGTTTCACTTCGTTCTTTAACGTGTCGGTAAATAACTTCAAACTGATAACTAAAAAGATGGCCGAAACCAAATACTGAAAAAAGGGACCAAAGTAGGTAAAAGTAAAATACTCTCCCACCGCACTTCCTAACCAAAGAGTAAGTGCCTGAAAAACACCAAATAAGACACTAACCCAACCTAGCTGCAGGAGTTTATGATCCAAGGCCTTATCACGAATACAAATACCTAGAGCAAAGCTCACTATAGCTGCATCGAGGGCAAGGGCGACCCCTAAAAAGGTTATCTCTACATTAATCATAAAATTCCTTATGACTATTTAGCCACAGGGTAGTGAAAAAGCAAAATGATCATGGTAGTAATTTAGTCATGAAAACATTTAAGCGCCTAATCTTTTATTCCATCCTTTTAACTTATGCCGTAATCCTTGCTGGGGCCATTGTTCGCGGAACTGGCTCAGGTTTAGGCTGCCCAGATTGGCCTAGATGTTTTGGACAATGGGTTCCACCTACTGATATCTCAGAACTTCCTGCAAATTATAAAGAAATCTATAAAATTGCTGGAAAAACTATCGCTGACTTTGATCCATTTAAAACTTGGACCGAATATATAAACC
>CAYWMU010000239.1:0-4104 GCA_964459395.1 uncultured Bacteriovorax sp. | reverse complement strand
AATATCAGTAGTAAGTTCTGGAGAAGAAGTTCGCAACATGAACCGTAAAGTTCGTAATAAAATGGATATTGGTAAAAACAATATCAAATTTACTTCAACTCTTATTCAGGAAGCCGTAGAAACCATGGTCTATTATGACCAGGCACCGGCCGAAGTTACCATCTATCTTATTAATGGTAAGAGTACAGGTGGGTTTGTCCGTACTAATCCATTAAAAGGAAACAATGCTAACCTTAATTCTCAAGGTATGCTTTACAAGAAGTACTGTATTTCTGAAATTCAAGAAGACAATGATCATCAAATGAAAGAATCTGTTTATTCAGTGATTGCAAGACTTTCAACTCTTGCGGCCAGTTACGAAATGAAAGATTTATTGGAGACAATATGAAAGAAATGAAATTTGAAACTAAAGTCATTCACGTTGGTGGAGAACCTGATCCAACTACCGGGGCCATCATGCCTCCAATTTTCCAAACCTCTACTTTTGTTCAGTCCTCTCCGGGAGAGCACAAAGGTTATGAGTACACTCGCTCTCACAATCCAACGCGTACACGTTTAGAAACTCTTCTAGCAAGTCTTGAAAATGCTAAGCATTGTCTTGTTACTTCTTCTGGTCTTGCCGCTTCTTCTCTCATCATGCATATGCTTCCGAAAGGAAGTAAAATCATCTGTGGTGATGATGTTTACGGCGGAACTTATCGTCTCTTCACGAAAGTGTTTCAAGACATGCATGAGTTTCACTTCATCGACACGACCAACTTAACAAAGCTTCAAACTTCAATTGATGAAATCAAACCTGCTCTTATTTGGATTGAAACTCCAACCAATCCACTTCTTAAAATTTCTGATGTTGAAGCTATTACAACTATGGCCAAAAAAGTGGGCGCACTTAGTGTTGTTGATAACACATTCATGTCACCCTACTTTCAAAATCCAATCACTCTAGGTGCCGATATTGTTGTTCACTCAATGACAAAGTTTATCAATGGTCACTCTGACGTTGTTGGTGGTGCTATGATGTTTAACTCTGATGAGCTTTACCAAAAACTTTTCTATCTTCAGAATGCTATCGGACCTTCACAATCTCCATTTGATTCTTGGTTAGTCATTCGTGGGATTAAAACTCTCGCACTTCGTATGAAGGCACACCAAGAGAATGCTATGAAAATAGCTAGATTCCTAGAGACTCACTCAAAAGTTGAAAGAGTTATCTATCCAGGGCTAACTTCCCACCCTCAACATGATCTTGCTAAAAAACAAATGAGTGGGTTTGGTGGAATGATCACTTTCTTTGTTAAAGGTGGAATCGATGAATCGAGACGTTTTCTTGAAAACGTTAAGCTTTTCGCTCTCGCTGAATCTCTTGGTGGAGTTGAATCTCTAGTGGATCATCCGGCCATTATGACTCATGCTTCTATTCCAAAAGACGTTAGAGAAGGACTTGGGATTTACGATAATCTTATAAGACTTTCAGTTGGAGTTGAGGACGGAGACGATCTCATTAATGATCTCATCTCCGCATTTGATAAAGTTTAATTACTAGATAAAGCCATTGGCCCCTGACTCAGGGGCCTTATTTTCTTCTTTCACTTCTGGTTCTGTCGTTTTTTCTTCTACGTCAATTTTCTCAGGACTTGGTACGATTTTAGCACCATCAAAAATATTTGGAACGGCCGTATAACGACTAAAAAGAGTACCTTCTTCCAAGTACTGTTTTAGTAATAAATAAACACAGTATGTTTTACCATGATCAGAGCTAAGACTATCACGATCACCTTCCGCAAAAATAAGTCCATCATCTTGTAAGTGATTCATGAGCTCATTATACTGACCACAAAAATTTTCTGCTTCTCTAGACAACTCGGTTCCATCACATTCAGCAGTTTTCTTAGCAACATCTACTCCTGTAGGATTAGATATTTTAATATGAACAGGCTCACGACAAATATCGACAACCCACTCTTTAGCGAGATACTTACGATGACGAACCTTAATGATGCAATCTTTCTTATCAATCGTAAGCTCTTGGCTTAGAAGACCGAAAAGAATACCTCGATGACTCATTGTCATTTCGAAGTTTGAGTCTAAGCAACTCTTAGAGCTAAATCGCTCTTGTGCTAAGACTGTAGAACTTACTAAAAGAAGAGTAAGTACAAGTTTAAACTTGATGAATACCATGTCTATTGACCTCCACCATTACAGTCACCATATCACTTATATTCACATCCGCTTCTTGATCTGACTTCAATTTAAAAATCAGTTCATTTAACAATTCATGTGGATTTAATGAGCTATGCTGATCATAAAGTTTTTCAATGTTAAACGGGAGCTTTAACTGTTTTAAGTTTTTCATATATCCCGCTGAAAGAATAATAATTTTTTCGCCTTTAGAAAGTTTTAAGTTACAAGGATTATCAATGATTTTTCCATTCTTAAGAATCTTCAGATCGGAGTTTTCAAGAAGTGTCATCGTCAATTCATTCAAATCAAATTCTACAACAGATATATCGGCATATGCAGGTGTTGATTTTGATTCCTGAATGCTAGCAATATCACCACGTACCTCATTCAAAAATCCGTTCAGATCAAAATCCTCTCGTTTATATTTTTCTAAAAGAGAAAGAAAGGAACCAGAGATTAAATAAGAATCCGTTGATAAATACAATTGATAACATTTATTGGACACGGTTATGAGATCAAAAAACTCTACTCCTCTTCCTGTCCCTGCCATAAACTTGGAATAGAAATCGAGGCCTTTAATTTTCTCTGTTCTTTTAGGGAGAAATTTTTCATGAAGCGCTTTCGCTCTCATCATATCTTCTTGGGCCCCTTCCATTAGCTGCTCAATCTCTAATGAAAATTGATACATCTTTTGCTGAAACAATCGCTGCTCTTGAGTAGTGGACCAAAAATATGAAAGTAGGTTTCCAAGAAGAGTTCCTTCTTCTCGAGTAAGTGCCGGTCCATATATGCCAAGAACCTTTGTCACTTCTTGAGCAAATTCTAAAGCCTTTTTTCTTTCTTCTTCGCTCTGGCAAAGAATCACAACTCCAGCATAAGTATTGAGCTGAATTTTAAAATCTTCTTTTTCAATAAGATTATTTAGTAGCGAAGAAAAATTCAGTATGACCACTTCCGGGCGTCGACCAAGAGGATGCTTATTAAACTGTTTGAGACTTTCTACCTTCAGGTGATCAAAAAAATCACAGAACTCTAACCCTAGTTCTTTAAACTTTTCAACGACCTGAGCCTTTTCATCAATAACGATCATCCTTGACCTAACCTTAATTTTCAATAAGTTACAGACTTTATGTTTTAGATCATATTTTAGCGTTTATTTTTCTGCAAAACAACCGAAGAGAAAAGGTAAGGTGCTATGAAGGCACGGTTTTTATTGGGAAAAAACTTATGAAGAAAAATAATGTTTATCAGCTGCCCTCCATCAATACAGCCCTGTCCCTTTTGGGGATGGCCGCACAGGTTGAACAGCTTAAACATGAAAATAAATCTATTAGCGAACAAGCGGCCAGAACTATTCTTAAGGCCCTGGATTGTAAAGATAGCTATACCTTTGGTCATAGTATGCGTGTGGCCTATTTCTCCTTAGTAACCGGTCGTGAACTAGGGTTCGATGAAGAGCAGCTACGTGAACTTGAGCTCTCTGCTATTTTCCATGACATTGGTAAAATTGGTACCCCTGATGCTGTTTTAAATAAAGCATCTCGACTTACTGAAGACGAATTTAAAATTATGAAAGAACATCCTGAGAAGTCCTATGAAATTCTCAGAGAATACCCTGGGTTTGAAAAAATCGCTCTCAATGCTCGCTTTCATCATGAAAGATACGATGGCAAAGGATATCCACTAGGCCTTAAAGGCGAAGAGATTCCTCTTCTTGCTCGTATTATCTTAATTGCAGATACTTTCGATGCGATGACTTCCACAAGACCTTACAGAAAAGGCCTCCCTTACGAAGTGGCCTTCGATGAGCTTCATCAGTTTTCAGGAACTCAATTTGACCCTGAACTTGTTAAGGCTTTCTGCGAAGGAATGCGTAAGGAAGCATTAAAAGGCGAAGATCAATTCTTTATTCCGTTGATGGAA
>CAYWMU010000238.1:0-4131 GCA_964459395.1 uncultured Bacteriovorax sp. | reverse complement strand
TATCCTCTAACGGAGGAAGTGTACCATCTTCATTAATTTTTCCTTGAAAAAGTATTTTCATTTCGTTTTTATAGTCTTCTTTTTTAAAAATTGAGACTTTTGAATTTGCAGGGTAAATTTGTCGAGATTCTGCCGTTCGAGTTAGAGAGGATGATTCATAAAAGTCATAGTCGAAATCTTCTAATCGAGAGTTCATTGATATGTAGTGCTCGCCATTTCTTTTTATTCTATTTAAATGTTCTTCACTAAATTGAAATTTTATTTTTTGGGCCTCAAAGTTTTTTTCAGATCCTTGGAATGAGCATTCGAATTCACTTCTTTCACAATTGTCCTCATTGAAGGTCCCATCCTCATTCCAACATTCTAAGGACATAGATGGTCCAAAGTCTTTTGAGAAGAATTCTGCGAAGTAAATGTCTGCTCTTGAATAAGTAGTAAACAGACTAAAGGCCATTAGAGTGATTAGGATGTTTTTTCTCATTAATGAGCTATCGGATGCTTCATCACTTTTACTCATTTAAATTGGCCAAAGATTTTAAAAGTACAGATAGGATTGCGGGAAGAGGAATAACTAGTGTGATTGTTGGTTTTGAAAAGGAAAACTCTTAAAGAAAAAAATGGTGCCCAAGACTGGACTCGAACCAGCACGCCTCGCAGCGCTACCACCTCAAGGTAGTGCGTCTACCAATTTCGCCACCTGGGCACACAAACGAAGATAGAATGCTAAGTTACGAGTTTTTATAAAAGTTGTCTACAAATTTGTATAGAAGTTAAGCTTATTTCTTGATTATTCCGAAATTCATATAATGAAAATTCATTTACCCCCCTGTTTTTGGCATTTTGTGTGCTTTCTAAGAATTAAATATTTGGGGTATCACAAAGATACCCCTTGAAGAGTTTAGAATTTTAAAATGTTCAGAAGTAAAAGTTAAAAAATGATCTCTTTATTTACGAGCGCAGAAGAGATTAAACTTATTTCCATCCAGGTCACGAAAATAAGCGCAATAAAACATATCGAGTCTTACTCCTGGAGCACCTTCGTCTTTGGCCCCTAAAGTTAGTACAAGTGCGTGGAGGCGATCAACTTCCTCGGGATTAGCTGCATTCAATTGCCGTAAAAAACACCTCGGGGAGTTTCCATCAGTCTCTTGGCCCCTAGTTCGGCCAAAAGCTTGTCAAAGAAAGGGAGGGATTTTTCTAAATTATTTGTCCCAATAGTTACATAACTTAGCATGATGGTTTTCCTTTATACTTTTTTATTTAAATTTAAGCTTCTTTTGATTTTTTGGCCAAACTTAAATTCTCAATAGAGATCCTCGTTGAAAGACTAGATTCACTTCTCCACTTTAGAGGAGTCACAAGAAGGAGCTTTTATGACAGATATTTATCAAGCATTGGAAAATGATCATGAAGAATTAAAAACTATGCTTTCAGAGTTAGTGAGCTTGGAGGAGGGGGATGATTATAGAGAGGTCTTAATTCAGAATATTTCTACTCTACTTATGTCTCATGCGAGAGCAGAAGAAAGTGTATTCTATAATTCGATCAGAGCTATTAGTGATAGTTCAACAGTGATGCATGGTTATAAAGAGCATATGGAAGCTGAGGGAATGCTAAGGAAACTCCAGCTTAAAGAGTTGACTGGTACGGACTGGACAACTGCTGCAAGAGATCTCGAAGAAGCTCTTATTCATCATATTCAAGAAGAAGAAAAAGATATATTTGAACATGCTCGCCAGTTATTTTCTGAGGAAGAAGCAAGACAAATGGGTGAAGCATTCCTAGAGCTGCAAGAAAAAATCAGAGATCAAGGTGCGCTGAAAAACTCTTTCGATATGGTGGTCAACTTGATGCCCCCTCGATTTGTGGAAAAGATCAGAAATCTTGGAAGTGATAGAGGAGTTTACTAGTTGCTCACCCCAATTAATTAGTTCAGTATAAAGGGATGAATATACATCATCCCTTTGAATTAATTATTGGCGGTCTATATGAACATTACAAAGGTAATCGTTATCGATTAATGAATGTGGCCAAGCACTCAGAGACATTGGAACTTATGGTGGTTTATGAATGTCTTTATGATAACCCTGAAGGTCTTATTTGGGTGAGACCTTTAAGCATGTTTTCCGAAGTTGTAGAAGTTAAAGGTCAGAAAGTGCCACGTTTTAAGTTGATTAGGAGCTCGTAGTCGCTCTTTCAATATCCTGAAACTTTTCTAAAAACCATCTCAGCCTTGTGGCAAAAGCATCAAGGGTCTCTTTACTTGGATGCCGACTTTTTTCAACAAGTCCAATAACCATTGCTTCAAGGATTTCTGTAGTGTCTGCAAGGATAGGCCCTGTGAGCTCAATAAGTTTTTTATCAGTTGCCTGACTCGCTTTATAGCTAATTTTTTTTCCTAACTCACAAAAACGACCGATTTCTTGGAGTTCAAGAGTATAGGCCGTACCCATAATTCGATCGATAATTTGGCCAAATTGCTCTAGAAGAGGAAGATTACTAGTCTCTTCAAACTGATCAGAAATATTTGTTAATTCATCGATAAGTTTTTGAGTTTCACCGAGGAAACCTTTAAGAATTTCATCATCAAGCATAGTGGTTTATTCCATTATTTTTTTAAGTTGATTCATCATCTCTAAGTCGTAAGACCCAATCTCATTTAGAAAAAGATCTTTAATAACTTCACTTTTAGGTATTTGGTAACCGATGACCGCCAGAGCATATCTATTGCTAAGTGAGACAATTTTTTCTTCAATACTGAGTTTAGTTGTTCCTTTCGGAAATCCTTTACCACTAAGTTTTTCTTCATGATTAGCGATGATACTTAAGACTGTAGAATTAATACCAGGGATGTGTTGGAGAAACTCAGCAGACCTTTTAGGATGTTCTTTGTAAATTTGCTGTTCTTCAATTGAGAACTCATCAAGCTTCTTAGTAAAAAACGTTTTATAATTTTGATGGAGTCTTGGAAGAGAAATATCACAGAGGAGAGATGCTGTAGCTATATTTTTAATATTTTCTTCATCAAGCTTAAGCTTGCGGGCCAAAGCAATCGCAGTTGAGCAGGTACAGATGGCGCAATTTATTGAGATGTCATCTTCTGAATCGATAAGAAATAATTCTTTTAAAACTTCTGGATTGAGCTTTGTTGCACTCATTATTGATGAAGCAGCTCTCTGCGAATGGGCCAAGGCATAGATGGAATCAGGTTCAGCATAAATGTTCTCTAAAGAGTCAGCAGCGATTCCTGCAACTACACGAGTTACTTCCTGGACACTGGAATCTTGATCTTCATTTAAACACTTATCAAGAAATTGTTGATAGAGAGCTTCATCCCTTGCTTGAATATAAACTTTTTTGACTTTTTTATTTTGTAAATTATCTAAGCGATGCTGTTCCAGAGAATCTTCTGGAAGAATATATTTTAAAAACTGCTCATTAACTTTAAGGAGTAAGAGAAAACCTAATGGCACTCCTGCTCGTAGAGTTGAAAGTCTGATGGGGATATATTGATTACTCATTTATATGTAATCATATCAAAGCTTAAGATAATCTCCACTAGAAAACTTGGGCACCTGTTTTGCTACGGTATTAGCAAAGACTTTTAAAACCCGTTATTTATAGAGTGGGGTACTCAATGAAATGTTTAAAAAATATACAGCTGTTTAGTTTACTGACATTAGTCAGCCTTTCAGTTGAGGCTCAGTGTCCTTGGGATGAAAACGAGGTGGAGGCTTTGGCAACTTCCCACTTTTCAGAATATAGCAGGGAAGAGCTATGGGATTTGAAGATGAGTATCCGTCATCAAATGAACCAGGCCTATGAACGGGATGAGTTTGATCTTGAGTGTTCTAGGATCGCTCGAGGTCTCTTCTATGAAATTCGACAAAAAGAAGATTATCTTGATGAACAAACGCTGAGAAATGAGGGGACCGTTGCCCTAGATCATTCTTTTGAAGATTCAAAATATCTTCGTATGAATCCTAAATATAGTGACAGAAACCTTCTCAATGTTTTGCGGAGTGGAGATATTATTCTTAGTAGAGGTAAGGCCTATACATCTGCTGCTATTTCTAACTTGGGTGAGTTTGATACCCAATTCTCACATTTAAGCTTTGTTTATCAGGACGA
>CAYWMU010000237.1:0-4157 GCA_964459395.1 uncultured Bacteriovorax sp. | reverse complement strand
ATCAGTACTATCTATGATCTCACCGTTTTGAAGTTCAAGATAATCAATTTGCCCTCGATTAAGGCTTAGCGCCTGAACATCAGATTTTAGATTAATAATTCTCCCATCAAAAAGCACAACTGACTTAAGACCTATAAAAGCAAATGAACTTAGCGAGAACAAAGAAACGGCTAAAGTTGTAAGGATAGTAAGTGTTCTCATTGCTCTATCTCCTTGGATGAGTTTAGTGACTCTTTAAGTAACGAATCAGCTACCATGGATATGAAGATCTTGTCATTGCCAAAATATTCTGGGGAATACAGTATTTCTTCTTTAATTTCTTTATATGTTCTTTGTAACTTAGTGATAATTAGGGCCATGGTCTTCTCTTTATTCACAGACTCAGTTTGAATTGAAAGCCAGTTCTGACCTGTTCCGAATTTTTGAGCATCATAACTGTGGTTGATGCAATCGAGAGTGCAATCTTTTAGGATTTACTGATCAAAGGTAATCTTCTCATCATCAGCTTTAATTACACCTTGGACATCATTCAAAACTTTATTTGCTAACAACTCATCAAGAATCTTCAGACCGTGAGTACCGTACTCGTTTTTAATTTCAAATCGCTGACTAGTAACTCAAAAATAGTTATTCACGCGTGAATTATTCATACATGAATAGCCCCTCATGTTTCTGATTACTTATGATTCACAAAATCTCTAGTTATTATTCATGAATAATAACTTTCATCACTTCCCAAAATTATCTTGAAGATGATCATTTCAATGTTCTAGGTTCGGCCTCTGAAAAGGAGGAGGAATGAGTAACGCTAGTATGCTTAGAACAAAACCAAATAAGGATTAACTAAGAAACAAATGAGAATTAAATCAAGATTAAATGATGAACACTAGAGTTTATCCCTGCCTGCTAAATCGTTGATTCCCTTCGGGAATTTCGCCCTCCGACAGTGACTCCCCACCCCCAACGAGTATGAGTGTGTGGAGTCACAGTCTACGTGCGAATAAAGCAGTAACAACTAAGCAGGCAGGGAAATTAAAGGAGTAAGGAAATGAGTGAAATAAAAATAGATACAATTAAAAAAAGAGGAAGGAAGCCCAAAAATCAAAAGAAGGAAGTAAGTCTTAATCAAGAGCAAACGAAATTTTTCATCGATCTGAGTAATGATAAAGATTCTCTTGATTTGATTTTTGATCTTCTAAGGAAATCCAATGAAAAGGATTACGGTCGCGCAATCCTTTTTAAGGACATCTGTCTCTACGCAGTCTCAAAGATCACTGATAAGGACATAGATAAGATTCAAGAACTAAGTCTGGGTGAAATGGAAAAAGTCCAAAGACTTCTTGATGAACATAACAAGAAGACTGGTTCAAGTCTTACCCTTGGTGAGTTTTTAATAAAGAAGCTTGGAATAAATTAAGTAAAGGACTCGAAATGAATTATCAACCAACTATTACTATATATGGCCGCTTAGGAAAGAATCCAGAACTGAGACAAACAAAAAAATCTGAACCTTTCTGTACTTTTACCTTAGCTGAACAAATTGAAGGTCAAGAAGAACCTCGCTGGCACAACATTGTTATGTGGGAACAAGACTCTGAACATTGGTCTAAAGTTCTTAAAAAAGGGGCCCATGTTTTTGTGCGGGGCCGTATATTTGAGAAGCAATTTAAGAACAGAGATGGTGAAGTAAAGAGTTTTAATGAGATAAGCGCAGAAGCAATTGGTTTTGTTTCTTCGCTGTAAGATCGGGAGAGCTTTAATGGAAAAATCTATTCATGAAATTACAGACATTCATTCTCAAAAGAACTATTATAAAAGAGAGCATATGAATGCTCCACAATTCTTTGAAAACTTAATATGGTTATCTACAGAGGAAGCCGCCCGTTTACTTCGAAGGTCATCTCATGCTTTGAGACAGCTTGTTTATAAAGGCAAGATTCGTCCACGAAAGTTTGGAGGAAGACTTTACTTTAAACGAAGTGAACTCAACGAATTGATTGAAACATCTTTTTATTAAGGAGGTTTCAATGGCAATTAGTGAGTATCAAAAAGACGGTAGAACCTTTTATAAGGTTTATGTTCAATGTCGAGGAAAGAAGTATAAGCAAATCCGTTTGCAAAAACTTATTAAAGACATTGAGACATTAGCGGCTGCAAGACGAGAAGAGAGACAATGGCTCCAAGAGCTAGCAAGACAAGTTGAGAAGCTTGAAGGCAAAGGGCTTTTATGGTCAGAAGTATTATATCGATGGGAGTCTAGTGCTCTTTCAGGTAGTCTCGGTAAAAAGTTAAATCGCTTTACCGTGAAAGACCACATGAGCAGATTGAAGCGTTACACGCAACCATGGCTAGATCTTATTGCTTCTGATTTGAATAAAGGTGATGGCCGGAGAGTTTTGGCTTATGCTGAATCTCTTGGAGCTAAAAAAAGTTTACTAAATTCAATCAAGTCTTCCATTAACCTCATCTACGGATGGGGTGTGGAGGAAGGCTTGATAACTGGCAGCAACCTTTCTGGTAAAAGTCCCGTTTTTGGTCTTGGGCTGGAAGCCAAAGAAGAAAAGATCAAGCCAATACTCACGCTTGATGAGGTTAGAAGATTTCTTCTTGAGGCCAAGATTCAAAAGCATCCATGGTATCCCATTTGGGCGTTTGCTGTGTTGACTGGAATGAGATCAGGCGAACTTCAGGCCCTTGAATGGGGAGATGTTGATGAGAAAAACGGCATTATTCGAGTATCGAAGTCTTTTAATAAAAGAATCAATACCACTAAGTGCCCCAAGAATGGGACTTGGAGAAATGTCGATATCAGCTCTCAGCTTCAAGAGATCATTTCGGAACTGAAAAACGCTCGCCTCAATGCAAAGTATGTTTTGCCACAGCATCCAGAATGGAAGCATGGTGATGCAGGAAAAGTGCTCAGGATGTTTCTTGAGCGAATCGGCATCAAAAAGGATGTGGTTTTCCATACCCTGAGGGCCTGCTTTGCTACTCATTTACTTTCTACTGGTGTTGAGCCACTAAAAGTAATGAGGATGGGAGGCTGGAGTGATCTTAAGACGTTTCAGATTTATTTGAGGATGTCTGGGGTTGATGTGAGGGGAGTCGCTGAAGGGCTTCAGGTTTTGCCAGAGACAGGGTCTCTGGGTAACGTCATACCAATGTTTCTATAATGTATTATTAGGGGGTTAGGTTAGCCCTAACCCCCTGAATTTAGAGGAAAATGCTTAGGCTCAAGAATATTGAGTATTATCCGATAATATGGTATAATACCATAAAGCACCTAGGTCGAAAGCCAAGTGCTAAGGAGGACTCAATGAACATCATCAAAAAATCAATAAATGTATCGGCTGATCTTGCCCAACAAATTGATGAGTTTATTAAGATGAATCCGGGGGCAAATTTCACTTTGATTGCTAATCAAGCTTTGCAAGATTGGCTTAGAAAAGGTGAGCATACAATTCAAATCCATAGGCCAAAAGATTTCAATATGGATGACGTTGATAGAATGATCCGTGAGGAGCCAAATCTTATGAAGGATCTTGCTAGATGATTTCTTTAGTCGAATTACAATACGACCATGTTGTCGGGGTAAATAGGTCTGTAATCCTGCGAGGAAATACCGATTTTGGGCTCAAAGAAATTCATGGTGTAAGAAATGAACCTGGATTAAGAGGGACTCTTGGTGGAATTTTTTATCAAGATTTGCAACACGGCTACTTGAACATCCCGATAGAAAAAATGGCTGGTTTAATGCTTTATCGAATTTCAGAAGGGCAGTTCTTTATAAATGGTAATAAGAGAACTGCCCTTATCTCCACAAAGTATTTTTTAGGTAATAATGGTTATGGGATTTCTTACAAAGAGCATGAAATGAGTGATCTATTGTGGGGGTTCGCCAAGCCAATTGGAAGCCCAGGATCGGCTGCAAAATACTCGGAAGCTGATTCGGTAAGTTTTGTGTCAGCTAGAATTTATCCTTTGAGTTAAAAGTCTCTCTGTATCTCTGTAGTTAGCTAATATTGGCTAAACAATTAAATAAATCACCGAAAACTATAAGGCGGGGTCAAATCCACCAAAATATCTAAAAGCCGAGTTCATCTCGGCTTTTTTTATGTCTTATAGCTAACTACTTCAATTCAAATAACTAATAGTAT
>CAYWMU010000236.1:0-4168 GCA_964459395.1 uncultured Bacteriovorax sp. | reverse complement strand
TGCGATACTTCATCTCGTCCACTTGTTATTGCTCTTTTCAGAGACCTTCAAACAAATAAAAAGTTTTATGGACTTGCTGCTCACTTAAAGGCCGGTTCAGCTAGAGATGCTGTTTCTAAAAGACATGAGCAATTAGACATCATCAGCAACTGGATCTCTCACCTTAAAACAAGCACTGGTATTCAAGATTATTTCGTGGCCGGCGACCTTAACACCACTCTATTTTACAACCGTGGAGTTGATTTCCGAGCTCTTGAAAAGTTTGCTGCTAATAACGGTCTCGTTAATGCTACACAAAGCGTAGGTTGTTCTTCTTACTGGTGGGGCGGAACAAATGATGATATCGAAGATCCTTCGTTAATTGATCACGTATTCGTTTCTAGATCAATGATTTCTAAAAGAGGTTACACAGCAAAAGTGGGCTCTCACTGTCTTGAGGCCAGCTGTCGCTCTCAAGAAAAAAGAAAACTTGGTGTAAGCTACAATCAAGTTTCTGATCACTGTCCAATCTCAGCTTCTTTCTAATTTATAAGAAATAGTTAATGGATATGACAAAGGCCCTTTCGAGGGCCTTTTTTATTGCTCAACTTCCCATAAAACCATTAGAATGAAGTCAGGAGAGATTCATGAAATATTTAAGTATTGATATCGAAGCTACTGGTCTTGGAGAGGATTGTCAGATCATTGAATTTGCCATGATTCCCTTTGATACTCAGTTTAAACGTTTAGAAGATGGCCTTGCTCGATCTGTTTACGTCCATTGCCCATCTTTTGAAGATTTGAAACCAACACTAGATCCATGGGTCATTGAACATAACGAAAAAATCATTCGCAAGGCCCATAATGAAGGCCTGACTCATAATGAGTTCAAAAACTATCTTAAAACTTATTTAGAAAGCAAAGAAGTCCGTGAGTACTTTGGAAATCAAAAAATTGTTCTTTTCGGAAAATCCATGTCCGCCATTGATCTTCCTTTCCTAACGAGAGACCTGGGTTGGGAATTCATGAGAAGGTACTTCCACCATCGTAACCTTGATCTTTCAAGCTTAGGCTTTGGACTCATCGATCTAGGCTATCTGGCCCAAGGAATGGATTCTGGCACTAATTTAATGAATCACCTAGGCATGGGAGCAGTAGCTCATACTGCTCTAGAAGATGCACGTAATACGGCCATTATGTATCTCAAACTTTTAGATAAGTTTGGACGAAACTCTTAATTTGCTCGTGATAAATACTGGGCCGGATTTCTCTTTTTGTTTTTCATACGAATTTCAAAATGGAGATGAGGTCCAGTTGATCTTCCAGTGCTTCCGACTTGAGCAATAACTTGTCCTCTTTTAACCCTCTCCCCTTTATTCACAATATTCTTTCTATTATGAGCGTATACTGTGTAGGTGTCTTTTCCATGGGAGACGACAATTAAGTTTCCGTAGCCACGAATTTTATTATCTGAATAAACCACAACACCATGATCACTAGCAACGATAGGAGTTCCACTAGGAGCAGGAATATCGATTCCATCATGATGACGACGACCTCTAGGACCAAAATGACTTGAAACACGGAAATGGTTTGGAACTGGCCATAAGAACTGTCCTGTTCCTAAATTTTTATAGTCTTGAATAGCGTAGGTATCCTGAAGGAAGTAAGCCAGACCCACTTTACTTGGAATGAAGATCCACTCGTGCCCTTGAAAAGTTTTGTCAGGATTAGCTCGGCGAATATCTTCTATGCTCAGACCCTGTTCGGAAGCGATGGTCTGAAGGTCTTTTGCACCTTCAACATAGACATACTGTCCACTTTTCATGCTGGCGCAGGAAACTGCTAGAAACATCAACATTATAAGTTTAAACATATGTCCCTTCATCAATACTCCCAGTTTAAATCAGTCTTTTATCACTCCTCGACAAGAACCTAAAAATCCTGAGATTTTTTGATAAAACTTTGTAATACCTCTATTATAGGGCCTTTTCTGCCCCCTGTGGGAATTAAAACTCTCAACTATTTAATATGAATTCAAGACGCAAAGAAATGGCCTATTAAGGCAGAGAAAATCGACTTTCTGTTCTTCGTCCCTAATGACTCGGGATGAAACTGGACTCCTACAATGGTCCCCTGCACACTGGCCATAACCTCATTATCATAGCAAAGAAGTTTGGCATCTGTGATAATAGAGTGCTCAAGAACAGCAAGCGAATTATAACGTTGAACAACCAATGCAGGCAGGTCAAAAAATGATGACCAAAAGCTATCAAGTTTAAACTCAATCTTTTCTCCATGCACTGGATATTTTGAACGTGTGACTAGCGCATCTTGGAGATTCCAAATTATTTGATGTCCTAGACAAATGCCCAGTATCTTTTTTTTGTCTTCCATCATTTTTCTGATAAAAGGAAAAATCGCAGCATAGTCATGGGGATGTCCGGGTCCTGGTCCCAATATGAGAAGATCAAAATTCGTTGATTCTGAAAAATCTGTCCAATGAATAACTTCAGAGCTAAATCCGAGATGCTTCAGTTCACCTAGAATGTTGTAGGTAAAACTATCTTCAAAATCAATAATAACTATTTTCATAAAGGCCTTCGAGCAAAGTACTCATTCCGATACCTTCCAAAGGTATCATCCCCGAAGTTAAATAGAATATTAAATGAAAAACGAGAATCAGTAATAGACTCACGATAATTCAAACTTAAAATCCAGCAATTATTATTAGGCATAATATCTACGCCGTAAGTTGTGCGGACAGAATTATTAGCATTGAAGTCCATGTCTTTGAGCATGGAAAATCCTAAGTAATCAGTAGGACGCACCTGTCCTCCAAAACGGAGCACGTTGAGGTTTGAAGAGCTAAAAGAAACGTGATTGTATGAAGCTGTTAGATTCATAAAATCTAATCGACGATAGAAATTTAACTTAATAATGTTTTCGTTTTCTTGATGGAAATAATAATGAACAAGATTAGTGGACCACCTCTCACCGGAGAATCCTGTATCAATCATTAAACGGGTCAACCGATCAGTAAAATCGGAAGAAGAATCTTCATCTTTATTAAGCAAGTATCCTTGTGAAACATTAAAGTGACCGATCTTTTTATAAGTGAAGTTATCTCTTAGATATTTATCATCAGTTAGATAACTGAACTTTTTAGGAAGTTTACGGACGATATTGTTATGCCATTGAAGTTCCATGGTATTGGTGGGTGGAATGAGTGTTCTTGTGGTATCCGCACCGAATAGAAATTCCTGAGACCTAATAGCATCCTCATAGTCAAACCATCCAACCTGTGAAGCTTGAATTTGATCAATGAATCGCTTATTTCCATACTCATTCTCTGAAGTCATATAGTGGTGAATGAGTTTGAATTCCTGGGCATGACGATAACTCGTTCTCACCTGAGTAAAGTTTTCTCGCACAAGAGAGCGTTCAAACTTAGGAGTCTCCCCAATTAGGTTATTCTCTCTTTTTTCTTTTTTTATTGGAATAAGTCCTCTCTGCTCTCTTCTTAGAGCAGGAAGTTTTCCTTCAGGAACTAGTTTTAAGGGAACATTTTCTTCGTACGAAAGACCGAAAATTTTATCCATATAAAAACTTAATTCAGTTCTTACAATCCCTGCATTCTTTCCTGCTGTTCCGGTCTTCTCATGAGTAAGAAGATAGTGATGTTGATCAAAACTAAAATGGGATTTCATACTGAATGGACCAGCAGAGAAATAGTTCCACTGCATGTAGGGTCTTACTGAAAAACGATCCGCGTTCCGAATCCATATATCCTCATCTTTATTCTCCTGGCGGAAACGTGTGACAGATGAATCCAACCCTACACTTATGTGGGAGAGCATTGGAATATCGGACTGAAACAAGGTTTGCGGCATAACAGAGAAGGTCCCTCGAGGAAGGGTTTGTACGTACGATTTATCAAACTTATCAGCTTCAGAAAAAAGCTGGTTTCTAAGATAATTTGCCTCTATGGCAAGGTTGTAATTATCTTGTCTCCAATCCACATGGGCATTAAGACCAAAGTCAGAACTTAAAATCTTTTGATCAGTGAAGGTTGGATGGTCAGCAACGATATCTAGATCTTTAGCGCCCGTATATCTCACGTGAGTATTTAAGTTAGGAGAAAACTGTTGATGAGTCTCGACCTCCCCAAAGTAACGAAAATATTCTC
>CAYWMU010000235.1:0-4229 GCA_964459395.1 uncultured Bacteriovorax sp. | reverse complement strand
TAGTTCCTTCATCTTTTTTGAATGAAGTTCTTCTTTAATCCCAAGTCCTGCAAGAAGAGAAGCGGCATTAGATTCTGCCTCCCATCCGTTGAGTTCGCTGAACTGGGCCTCTAATTCAGCTGTTCTCTCACCATCTGCATCAGTAAAGTCTTCTTTTGCGTAGAGAGCTTCCTTCTCTTTCATAATGGAGACAAGAACTGAGTGTCCAAGAATGACAGTATTAAGAACTTCTTCTTCCTCATAAGCGAAATGGTTTTGTTTTAGTACGGCCATTCGCTCACCAGGAGTTATTTCAATATGACCTTTCGTAGGACTGATTTCACCACTTAAGATTTTTAAGAAAGTTGATTTCCCGGCCCCGTTGGCACCGATAACCCCATAACAGTGGCCCGGGGTAAATTTGAGATTAACATCATCAAACAAAACTCTACCACCAAACTGCAGAGATAAATCGTGTACTGCGAGCATAAAAAAACCCCTTAAATTGATTCCAATGTAAGGGGTTTAATTATCACAAATAGGGAGATGGAGCAAATTTATTGGGTCACAGGTGTTTGTAAATCCCGTAAGTCCTCAAAGTATGGACCAAAGATATCCTGTAACCGCTGTTGGTGAGAGTGATCGAGTTCATCAATGAGGTAATCGAGATCTTCTGATTCTTGATGTTCTTTTACAATTCTTTCTAATCTTCTAGCGTAACTATCTTTTTCTTCTTGATAGAGAGTAAAAATTTCTTCCCCTACTGCAGGATCAAGTTCAATTAAACGGGCCTTCAGAGAGCCTTCCCAGTCTTGCTCGATATTTAGATTGGCCTCTTCTAATTCCTTAGCTACTTCAACAACAACTCTCTCCGAGTCTCCCGAATCAACTCTTTGAGCAGGGGCCACATGACGATGAGTGCGCTTTACTCTTTCTGGAGCTGAGAGCTTCACTTTAATCTCATCTAGATCAACCACTACTGGACGATCTGCAGGCTTCAAATAGTAAAAGAGGGAAGCAAAAAAGATGAATAAGATTAAAATCTTCATACAATAAGTATAAAGCAGCTCAGGTTTTACACAATGTAGAGAAAAATTTTCTTCTCTGACATTTAAGTAAGCATCTTCTCCTCTAGTTCTGTCCATTCAGTCAGTAAGTTGTCTAATTTCAGCTCCATAGCTGCTAGTTCGTTTACTGTTTCCTCACTGTAAGACTCCGCTAACTGAGTTTGAAGCTCAGTTACCTTCTTTTCAACCTGAGCAATTTCATCTTCTATTTTTTGATATCTGACTTTTTCTTTATTGCTTAGCTTTGGTTTATCGGTAATTTTCTTATCACTCTCAATTACAGGAGTAGCAACTGGTAATGATTTAAGTTTCTCCTCTAAAGCAAGGGCCTCTAAGAAAGGATGGGCCTGAGTAAAACCGCCATCAAATTTTTCAAGCCCCTTAGGGTGAAGAACCCAGGACTTCTCCGTCACATTTTCAATAAAGGAGCGGTCGTGACCTACAATAATAAGGGCCCCTTCATAACTTTTTAATTCCTCTTCTAAAATACCAATGGTCTCTAAATCAAGATCGTTGGTGGGCTCATCGAAAATCCAAATATCTCGAGCATGCTTCATAAAATGTGCGAGTTGAAGACGATTCTTTTCTCCTCCTGAGAAAGTATGAATAGGACGCTTCAACTCCTCTGAAGAGAAAAGAAAGTTTTCAAGATAGCTTGCGACGTGTTTTTTCTCCCCAGTGTTTGAGATAACATAATCTATCCCCTCTCCTATAAGAGTCCAAGGGGTCATATCTGGATCAAGGGCTTCGCGTTTTTGTGAGAAATAGCCTACATCAAGATTCTGGGCCCTCTCAACGTTTCCACTTGAAGGATCAAGTTTTCCAAGGAGAACTTTTAGAAGAGTCGATTTCCCCACCCCATTACGTCCAAGGAGGGCAATTTTATCACCTTTAGAGATTGTAAACTCAATATCTGAGAAAAGAGTTCGATCCCCAAAGCGCATAGAGAGATCTTTCACACTCAGAAGTTGCTTTGTTTTTCTACCTGATGAATGAAGGGAGAGGCTAACTGACTTGTGTGCTTTTTCTCGCAAAGAACGAATCTCAGAACTTAGACTTGCGTAGTCTTCAATTCGTTTTTTAGACTTGGTTCTACGGGCCTCTACCCCTTGACGAATCCAGGCCGTTTCTCTTCGATGAATATTTGATAATTTATCGAGTTCCTTGATACGTCGGGCCTCATCTTCTTTTAGAAATTCAAGATAGGCTTCGTAACTTCCACTAAAGCTTTGAAGCTTTCCTCTTTGAATATGAAGAATTCGGTCAACCACATTATTTAGAAGAGATCGGTCGTGAGAGATGACCATGAAGGTTTTCTTTGAATTCATTAATTCATCTTCAAAAGCTTCGATGGTCTCTAGATCAAGGTGGTTGGTCGGCTCATCCCAAAGGATAATTTCTTGAGGAGCAGAAAGACCGAGGCTTAGTGCTACTTTTCTTTGCTCTCCTCCAGAAAGAGAATTCATAGGCCGAGAGAAATCGATAACACCAAAAAACTTAAGATAGCTCGTATAGGCCGCATAAATTTTTGTTTCACCCAACTTATCAAGTTCTTCATAGAGTCGTGTTTGTTCCTCAACTAACTTCTCCGTATTTTTTGAACTTGATATTTCTTTATTAATTTCATCAATACGAAGTTTTCTCGTTTTAAGTTCAGGATGAAAACTATAAAAATAATTTTCAATAGTCCAAAGATCCAATTCAGGAAGTTCTTGAGGTACCCAAAAGAGAGAAAAGTCTCGTCCCTTATCAAAGATAAAAGGAGGTGTTGTGGTATCTGCAAAAATGACACCCGCAAGGATTTTAAAGAGTGAACTCTTCCCATGTCCATTGAGCCCTAGAACTCCAATGCGATCTCCTTGATTCAAAGTGAAAGTAACCTGATCAAAGATCATTTTATGGGGATAAGAAAGGGAGAGATTTTGAAGGGTGCATAAAGTTGTCATGCACCCATATTAAAAGAGGTCCTTTAGAACATCAAACATC
Organism: uncultured Bacteriovorax sp.; assembly: GCA_964459395.1. Classification (GTDB taxonomy): domain Bacteria; phylum Bdellovibrionota; class Bacteriovoracia; order Bacteriovoracales; family Bacteriovoracaceae; genus Peredibacter. Next base: position 1,197 of record CAYWMU010000235.1, on the reverse strand, counting down.
TTATTCTTAGCAAGGTAGTTTCTTATATAACTTTTATTCTCTGGTTTATACCAGAAGAAAAACGTTCTCTGTTTAGTCTTTTCATCAAGACTTATCGCTGTCTCTACCTTTTTGAGAGTATAGGGATGATACCCCGAATAGTAGATCTCAGTTGCCACAGTCATTGGTGTGGGGGTGAAGTCTTGAATTTGCTCAAGTTTATAGCCTAGGGCCTTGGTCTTAGCTGCTAGTCGTGCCATATCCTCAGGAGTACACCCAGGATGACTTGAAATGAAATAAGGAATGATCTCTTGCTTTAGCCCCATCTTTTTAGAAACAGCTTCAAACCTTTCTTTAAATATTTTGAAATACTCAAAACTTGGTTTACGCATGAGTTTTAAAACCTCATCCTCAGTGTGTTCTGGGGCAACCTTCAATCGACCTGAAACGTGATGAGAGATGAGTTGTTCTACATACGCCTCGTCTTCTTTGGGATGAAGAGAGCGCGGATTAAACATCAAATCATATCGAAGACCAGAAGATACAAAGGCCTTCTTCACTTGCGGATGATTATTGACCGCTTGGTAGAGTTCAGTCATTTTACTTGGATTGGTATCTAAGTTTTTACAGATCTGAGGGAAAACACAAGATGGTGCCGCACATTTATCGCAAACCTCCTGATCGATCCCTTTCATCTGATACATATTGGCCGAAGGTCCTCCAAGATCAGAAATATAACCCTTAAAGTCTGGCATTCTCGTAATCTGGTTAACTTCATTCATGATGGAGTCTTTAGAACGAGAAGCGATCATTTTTCCTTGATGAGCAGATATAGTACAAAAGCTACAACCACCAAAGCACCCGCGGTGAGTGTTTACCGAAAACTTAATCATCTCATAGGCAGAAATAGGTCCTCGGTTTTTATATTTAGGATGAGGAAGTCTTGTAAATGCTAGATCAAATGAAGCATCTACCTCTTTCTCAGTCATCGTTTGGTAAGGAGGATTAATAACTAAAACTTTATTTTCCACTCGCTGAATAAGTCGTTTAGCAAACTGCTTATTAGATTCAACTTCTACATGCATGAAGTTTTTCGTATAGAGAAGTTTATCCTCTAAACACAATTCATGACTTGCTAATTCGAAAGTCTCCCACTGCCGATTACGAGGAATCTCTTCTTCTTCATCAATCAGAATGGCCGTTTGAGGAACTGTCTTT
>CAYWMU010000234.1:0-4275 GCA_964459395.1 uncultured Bacteriovorax sp. | reverse complement strand
ATAAAGTATTTATTTTTTTTAGGATTGGTAGCTCTAGTCGCTTTATTTATGAGCAACTTGATTAGGGCCTATTCAAATTATCTTCTTATCAAGTTCGCCCAGATGCAGACTCATTATTTAGGATATAGAATTTTAAAGAACTATCTCTTTAAACCTTATGAATTCTTTTTGACGCAAAATAGTTCTGATCTAACTAAGTTAGCACTTTCTGAAGTAAATCAACTAGTGGGGAATGTTTTTTTACCCCTCCTTCGTAGTTTTGGACGATTCTTTTCAGCTTTATTTATTTTGCTTCTCATCGTTTCTATTAATCCTAAAGTTGCAATTGCCATGACCCTAATTTTAGGGGGGGCTTATTCTTTAGTATTTTTATTCTTTAAAAGAAAAATAGCAGATTTAGGTAAGGTTAGAACTATAGCAAATTCACTTCAATTTAAAGTTATAAGTGAAGCAAGTGGTGGGATCAAAGAAGTAAAGCTCATGAGTAAAGAAGAAACTTATCTAGCAAGCTTTAGAAAACCTTCTCTTGAATTTGCTCATGGCCAAACTCATAATGCTATAGTGGGTGAACTTCCTAAATACCTGTTAGAAGTGATTGCTTTTGGTGGGATATTATCTGTAGTTCTTTATTTGATTGCGACAGAAGGAGAGAGTAAGGCGATATCGCTTGCCTCTCTTTATGCTCTGGCTGGTTATAAGTTGATGCCAAGTCTTCAGGAAATTTATAACTCTCTTACAAAGGTAAAGTTTAATAGGCCGATTCTTACAGCTGTTTCAAAATCCTTAGATGGGGAAGAAGCTTCCAACTCATTAACTTTTGAAAAACGAGAGCTGTTTTTTACTAATGAAATCAAGCTTGAAAATATTTCATTCTCATATTCAGGATCTGCAAAAAAAGCTATTTCAAATGTTTCTTTTTCGGTTCCTATTTTATCAACCGTAGGAATTGTAGGCTCAACAGGCAGTGGAAAGACAACTTTAGTTGATATTATATTAGGACTCTTAACTCCAAACGAGGGCCATATTCTTGTAGATGGAGAAACGATTGATCAGAGTAATCTTTCAAGTTGGCAGTCCTTAATTGGTTATGTTCCTCAAGTGATTTATCTCTCGGATGATACCATCGAAGCTAATATTGCTTTTGGTGTTCCTAAGGATCAAATAGATCACGAGATGGTTAAGACTGCTGCAAAACTTGCTCAGATTGATTCATTTATAGAAAACAACCTTCCTGAAAAATATCTTACTCAAGTAGGGGAGCGAGGAATACGTCTCAGTGGGGGGCAACGTCAGAGAATAGGAGTTGCTCGGGCCCTTTATCGAAATCCATCATTAATTGTTTTTGATGAGGCTACAAGCGCTTTAGATAATGAGACAGAAAAAGCTTTAATGGAGTCTATTGAATCATTAAGTGGGAGTAAGACTATTGTTATGATTGCTCATAGACTTTCGACTTTAGAAAAGGCTGATAGGATAATTCATATTGAAAATGGTGTTTTAAAAAACATCACAGATAAAAATTAGGATCACTATGCTTAACGGAAAATCAATTTTAGTTACTGGAGGAACAGGTTCTTTTGGTAAGAAATTTATCGAAACAATTCTCACAAAATATCCTGAGGTTAAGAAAGTTATTGTTTACTCAAGAGATGAGTTAAAACAATTTGAAATGTCTCAAGTCTTCTCTACACAGAAATACCCACAAGTTCGTTACTTCATCGGCGATGTTCGAGATGGAGCTAGAATGAAACGCGCTTGTGAAGGCGTAGATATTATCGTCCATGCCGCTGCCTTGAAACAGGTTCCAGCAGCAGAATATAATCCAATGGAATGTATCAACACAAATATCTTCGGAGCAGAAAATGTTATCAATGCCGCTCTCGATTGTGGCGTTTCAAAAGTAGTTGCTCTTTCAACAGATAAGGCTGCCGCTCCGATTAATCTCTACGGCGCTACGAAACTTTGTTCTGATAAGCTTTTTATTGCAGCCAATAATATGAAAGGAACTCGCGATCTATCTTTTAGTGTTGTTCGCTATGGGAACGTTCTTGGATCTCGCGGCTCAGTGGTTCCTTTCTTTTTGAAGCAACGTTCGACTGGTAAGCTTCCTATTACTGATGAAAAAATGACTCGTTTCAATATTACATTAGAAGAAGGTGTGAACATGGTTCTCTATGCTTTAGAGAATGCATGGGGAGGAGAGCTTTTCGTTCCAAAGATCCCTTCTTATAAAATTACTGATGTCGCAACGGCAGTAAGTCCTGATTGTAAGCAAGAGATCGTAGGTATTCGTCCAGGTGAAAAACTTCATGAAGAAATGATTACAGAGAGTGATTCCCTTAATACTCTAGATTGTGGAAAGTATTACGTGATTATTCCATCACATCCAAACTGGGATAAAGAAAAGTATATTAAGACATTTAATGCGAAATGGGTTCCTCAAGGGTTTAAATATAACTCAGGGGAAAATACTGAGTGGATTTCGGTGGATGAACTGAGAAATCAGATTAAAACTCATGTTGATCCCAGCTTTAAGGTTTAAAGGTTTTTATGATTCCTTACGGAAAACAAGACATATCTCAAGCGGATATTGATGCTGTTGTTGAAGTTCTGAAATCTGATTTTCTTACTCAAGGGCCTAAAGTCCCTCTTTTTGAAAAGAGTCTTGTTGACTATACTGGAGCGAAGCATGCACTTGCTATGAATAGTGCAACTTCTGCTCTACATGTAGCCTGTCTTTCATTGGGAGTTGGGCGAGGTGATTATGTCTGGACTACGCCCATCACTTTTGTCGCAAGTGCGAATTGTGCTCTTTACTGCGGGGCCAATATTGATTTTGTAGATATCGATCCTCGAACTTATAACATGTCAGTACTTAAGCTTGAGAGAAAGCTTAAACATGCCCAGAAAGAAGGGAAGCTTCCTAAGGTGGTGATTCCTGTTCACTTAGCAGGTCAAGTTTGTGAAATGGATAAGATTCATGCCCTTTCGCTTCAATATGGTTTTAAGATTATCGAAGATGCTTCTCATGCAATCGGTGGGAAATATAAAGGTGAACCAGTAGGAAATAGTAAGTATTCAGATATTACTATTTTCAGTTTTCACCCCGTAAAGATCATAACCACTGCAGAAGGAGGAGCTGCTCTTACCAATAATAAAGAACTTTTTGAGAAAATGAGCCTGTTAAGGTCTCATGGAATTACTCGTGATGAAGGTCAGATGACTCATAAAAGTCACGGTCCTTGGTATTATCAGCAGATTGATCTTGGTTTTAATTATCGAATGACTGAACTTCAAGCAGCTCTTGGGCTTAGTCAAATGAAACGTTTAGATGATTTTGTTAGTCGTCGTCACGAAATATCAAGAAAATATGATGAACTTCTTTCAAATCTTCCTGTAACAGTCCCTTTTCAGTATCCAGACTCTTATTCGGGACTTCACCTATATATTATTCGTTTGAAGCTTGGTGAGATAAAAAAAACTCATGCAGAAGTGTTTTGTGAATTAAGGGAGAAGGGTATTGGAGTAAATCTACATTATATTCCTGTCCATACTCAACCTTACTATAAAGAGCTTGGTTTTAAAGAAGGAATGTTCTCTGAGGCTGAAAGGTATTATGAAGAGGCGATAAGTATTCCAATGTATTCAGGATTAACTTCTAATGATATTGATAAAGTATTTAGGACCATCAAAGAGGTCATTGTTTGAACCTGTGTGTAATTCCTGCACGTGGCGGGAGTAAAAGAATTCCACGAAAAAATATAAAAGATTTTTGCGGTAAACCAATGATCGCATGGTCTATTGAAGCAGCTCTCGACTCAGGCCTTTTTGATAAGGTAATTGTATCGACAGATGATGCTGAAATCGCCGAGGTAGCAAAAAAGTATGGAGCAGAAGTTCCTTTTATAAGGCCAGCAGAGTTATCAAATGATTTTACAGGAACTGTGCCAGTTATAAAGCATGCTATTCAAACTCTGTCCCAAAGTGGCTTAAAATTTGAGAATGTTTGCTGTATTTATGCGACCGCTCCCTTTATACAAATACAAGATCTTAAAATTGGTTATCAAAAGCTTCTTGAAAAAGATGTTCTATTCTCATTTGCTGCAACTGAGTTTAGTTTTCCAATACAAAGAGCTTTCAAGTTAAATCATCTTAACAAGGTTGAAATGTTCCATCCTGAGCATTTTAATACTCGGTCGCAGGATCTTGAAAAAGCTTATCACGATGCTGGTCAATTTTACTGGGGGAAAAGTGCTGCTTGGATTGAAGAGAAAA
>CAYWMU010000233.1:0-4283 GCA_964459395.1 uncultured Bacteriovorax sp. | reverse complement strand
CTTCCGGCCTGACGGAACCGAGGTCCTTATAAGAGTGAACCACCATATCTACTTGACCACTCAAGAGAGCTTCATCAAGTTCTTTCGTGAAGAAATCCTTACCCTCAAGTTGCCATAGAGGGCGGTCAACGATTTGGTCCCCTTGAGTCTTAATAAGAACAAGTTCAAAAGGCTTGCCACTAATGCGTTCAAGCTCATTTTTAACAAGAGTACATTGGGTCACAGCTAGAAGTGACCCACGAGTGCCGATTTTGTAAGTTTTCATATTAGAGATATCTCATGCCTGAGGTTGTTTGAGGAGTAGGTAGCTTGCGAAGTGTACCGAATTTCTTTTCAAATAACTCTTTGCGACGAATGCTAATACTGAGCATTTCTTGGCGTGCAAGGGCAATTTGCGTTTGTTTTTGGCCTTCTACAACTACACCCTCATTAAAAATATCGTCGAGGCGAACAATTCCATCTTCATAAGTGAGAGACGTCTCAATAGCGGATGGAGAACCAAGGTCTACGAAGAGCTTTCGCTCATGAAGGTTTGACCATCTATGGAAAAACTCCTCATTCCAAAGAATGCTGTCAGTTCCAATAGTGTTGGCAATAAAAGGAAATTTAAAAAGTTCTGCTCTATTATCCCAATCTATCGTCTCAATTTGGTGAATTCTTGCGAGTTCTGATGCTCTCGCGAGATTTCGAGCACAGATAGAGACTTTCGTTTTCTTCTTAAACTGATTAATAAGATCTTCTGCCAATTGTCCTGAACCAAGGACAACAATGTGATCCGCATGTGCCTGAGAGATAAAGTGTCTTCTCGTTAACGATGCATAAGTCTTTTGTGAGATCCCGATGAGGTACTTTGTTCGAATGTCTTTTGCATCTTTAAAAAGTTTTTCGAGAACTGCTAAGAGTTTATTGTCTCGATTTGTATCAACGGCATAAACTTTATAAGCGTCTTTGAATTGTCCTACGATCTCGTTTTCTCCAACTAGCTTTGATTTTAAACCGCAAATAGTTTCTAAGAGAAAGAGGTAGGCATCTTGTCCTACATAGAGTTGGTGAGAAAGCGTATGTGATTTGATGGTCTTATCTTGTAAAGAGAGCACAAGAGTACGCTGGCATGTCTTAAGGACAAAAGCGCGTGAGGTTAACTCCTCCGGCGGTTGAACGCCAGATGTAAAATTCCAGAGCTTTAGAGCGTTAATCATTTGCTGAGGTTAATAGATTAAAAACAGATAATTGTCACCAAAGTGTCATAAAAGTGGAAAAAATTTTAACCATTTAGCTCACTCTGCTTATTTGGCCAATTAAAATTTATTGTATAACCTTCAATTCTTGACACAATCTTCACATTCACATTATTTGAATTTTGGTATTTATCTCCACAAATTTGGAATCTCTTATGATTAATTGGCTAAAGCAAAAATTTTTGGCCTTTGACCGCAAGGTTGATGGCGCAGCTACCTTCTTCGTTAAGCATTACGGTAAGACAAAGTTTATGGTGGCCATGAGTAAAAAGGCCCAGTACTTGGGACTTGAGAAGCTTTTTAAAAAGGGACCCAAAGCCTTTATCTACTTTTTTCTGTTCTATTTAGTAAGAGATACCATTCTTTATATATTGATCCCCATTGGCTTTGCCATGTGGATTGATTAAAGAAAAATTAAGGAGATTTGATGGAAGCCTTTACCATTATTTACACGCTTCTTGGAGGGCTAGGGATCTTTTTTTTCGGAATGAAGTTCATGTCCGATGGGATGCAGGCCATTGCAGGGGATGCTATTCGAAAGATTATTAATTCACTTACTTCGAATCGGTTCTTGGCAGTAGGTATTGGGTTACTCGTTACCTGTCTCGTTCAATCTTCATCAGTGACATCAGTGATGACGGTGGGATTTGTTAATGCCGGTCTGATGAGTCTTACTCAAGCTATTGGGATTATCTTTGGTGCTAATATTGGAACGACAATCACTGGCTGGATTATTTCCATTCAAGTCGATAAATATGGCCTACTCCTTGTTGCCATTGGTTTTGTCCCCGCTCTTTTTTCCAAATCAGATCGTTGGCAACATATCGGACGGTCTATTCTTGGTATAGGTCTCATTTTCATGGGATTGAAGCTCATGTCTGGAGCTTTCGTTCCACTCAGATCGAGTCAAGCCTTTCTTGATTCAATTGCTTATTTTTCTGGTGACCATTATGGGGCTTATATTGCTTCAATGTTAATGGGGTGTTTGCTCACCATGATTGTTCAGTCTTCTTCGGCCATGCTTGGTATTACCATGGCCATGGCAAGTTCAGGGGTCATCCCGTATCAAACGGCGATCTGTTTGGTTCTAGGGGAAAACGTAGGAACGACTATTACTGCTCTTCTGGCATCTGTGGGTGGAAATGTACATGCTCGTAGGGCCGCCCGAGCACATGCAAGCTTTAACCTCTTTGGAGTATTCATCATGCTCCTATGGCTACCATACTTCTTTGAGCTCGTTGATTGGTTTATCCCAAGAGATCCGCGCTTTATTGCTGAAGATGGAAGTCGTCCATATGTTGCTCAACACATTGCTCTTGCCCATACTCTTTTTAATGTGACGGCTACTCTTTGTTTCATACCTTTCGTCAATCAATTGGCCGCCTTTGTTACGAAAATTACTCCTGATAAAGACGTAAAAGAGAAATCTCACCTTCTTGTTCTTGGAGATCCAGCAAATATGCTTCCAGCAGCGTCAATTGCTCAAGCTGAAAGTGAATTAAAAAAGATGCGTGATATCGTTCAACGTATGTACAAACTCAACCGAGAGTTCTGGGAAAATCCTCAGTATGACCCAAAGATGCTTGCAAAAATTGTGGATTACGAGCGTATTATCGACAATATCTACAAAGAAATTACTGTATTCCTCTGCTATGTGATGGAAAAACCTATGAGCCATCAACAGTCCGAGCAGATTCAAGCTCTCATCCGTATCAGTGATGAGATGGAGAGTGTGGCCGATTATATTGAAAGACTTGCTTATTATAGAGATCGTTTTAAGAATGATGAAACACTAGTAGGTGAGTCTCGTGATGAATTCTTCCAGTTCTTTGATGAAGTTCTTGGATTCTTTGATCTCGTCTCTCACGGACTTGTTGAATCGGAAGATATTGATATGTCAAAAATTGAAGCAAAAAGTCACGAACTTCAGTTATGGGCCGACTCTATGAGAGAGAAGCACCTTGATCGAATTTCTAAAGGGAATTATCTACCTGTGACGGCCCTGACATACTCTGACATGGTTGTTGCTTTGCGAAAGATTCGCGCTCACTCATCATTAATGGCCTCTGCTATTAATAATCTCAATCAAAGATACGAATAATCATTCTTGTCACGCACTTTACTCTCAAAGTGCGTGACACTTATTTTCTCCTCCAGTTAGAATTTAGTGACACATACATAAATCCTTAAGGAGGAAGATATGGGACTTATATTCTCAGCTGGTCAGATTATGGAAAGGGAAAGAGGATTAACATTTGATGATGTTCTTCTCATGCCTCGTCACTCAGAAATGAGTTCCCGAAAAAATCCTGAACTTTCATCAGTAGTAACTAAGAACCATACACTTAAAACTCCGATTATATCTGCCAATATGGACACAGTCTCCGGTCTTGAAATGTGTCTAAAAATGGCCGAACTTGGTGGATTAGGTATTCTTCATCGCTTTATGCCTGCAGATGAACAAGTCGAGAATGTTAAAGTGATGAAAGAAAAAATATCTCCATTGGGACTGCCTGTAGCCGCAAGTATTGGAGTGAAGTCCGATGGAATGAAAAGGGCCGATCTTCTGGCCGATGCTGGAGTTGATATTTTAACAATCGATATTGCTCACGGTGATTCAGTAATGATGCTTGAAGTTTTAGATTACGTTAAAAAAACACACCCTCACATAGATGTTATTGCAGGGAATACGGCAATGCCGGATGGAGTGAGAAGATTGATAGATGCCGGTGCGGATGCTGTTAAAGTAGGAATTGGACCTGGCTCAATGTGTACAACTCGTATCATCACGGGATGTGGAGTTCCTCAACTTACAGCAGTAGCAATGTGTGCTATTGAGGCCAACAAGTTTAATATTCCTGTTATCGCAGATGGTGGAATTAAAACCTCTGGCGATATAGTAAAAGCATTTGCAGCTGGAGCACAAACAGTTATGCTAGGGTCGATGCTTTCAGGCTGTCTTGAAACTCCAGGGGAGATTCAAGGTGGAAAAAAACGCTACCGTGGAATGGCCTCAAAAGATGCTCAAGTGTCTTGGAGAGGAGA
>CAYWMU010000232.1:663-4320 GCA_964459395.1 uncultured Bacteriovorax sp. | reverse complement strand
AGCAGAGAAAGTTACAGGTGTAGATGTTATTCTCTCCAGTGATACACATGAAAGAACCTATGAACCTATTATCAAAGGGAATACCTGGATCGTTGAACCAGGGGCATTTGGGTCTTTTATTGGGAATCTTTCTCTTGAGCTAACCAGTGATCGTGAAATCAAAAAAAGCTGGGAGTTGATTGAACTCAGGGCCAATGACCTCCAACCTGATCCAGAAGTAGAGAAAGTCGTTTCTGAGGCATTGTCACCTTTTAAGCCAAAGGTGGATATTCAGATTGGTGAAACTAAAGTTCCACTGGTTCGGTATAATGTAGTGGAAACCACATTAGATGCTGTCCTGGCAGACGCATTAAGGGAAGCCACGGGGACTGAGATAGCTTTGACTAATGGATTCCGCTTCGCCTATCCCATTGTGCCTGGACCTATATTTGAAAAAGATTTGTGGAGCGTCTTTCCCATAAATACTGCTATCAAAACTGGGAAACTAACCGGAAAACAATTGAAAGAATTTTATGAAAAAGAAATAGAAAACGTTTTTTCTGATGATCCGGAGAAGTTATTCGGTGGTTGGCTACCCAGAACTTCCGGTCTCTACATTGATTTTGAAGTTTCTGCTCCACCATTTAAACGAATTCAAAAGATGCTTGTAAATGGAAAACCAATCGATGAAAAGCGCTTCTACACGATTACGACTTGTGTTCGTGAAGGTGACCCGGATACCACTCTTTGTAGAATTCCAAACGGAAAGGATATAGCAATCAAAGATTTCGATGCTCACGAAGCAGTTCGAAGATACTTAAAAAAACACCTCCCAATTTCTCATCCAGAGATGGGGAGAGTTGAGGCACTAGATTTACCAGATACAGTCCGATCTCAGTTTTATCGGAAATAAGGAATAAAGATGAAAATGTTCAAATTTATCACTCTTCTTGTCTTGTTATTGGCAACAGTTTTATCAGCAGCAGCCACGGACCACAAAGTCGTTTTCGATTTAACCAGTGATAATCAAAAGATCTGGGAAACTCTTTTAAACAATGTTGAGAATGTTAAAAAAGAGCTTGGACCAAATACAAAAATAGAAGTCGTTGTACATGGAAACGGCATAGGCTTACTTTTGAAGAGAACAGATTTTCAAAAGTCTAGAATGGCAAAACATAGTTCTGATGGAGTTCAATATCTTGCATGTGAAAATACAATGAAGCGGAAGAAGGTAAATAAGACTGATCTTTATGAGTATGCAGGAACAGTTCCCGCTGGTCTGGCCGAGATCATCAGAAAGCAACAAGAAGGTTGGTCTTATGTCAAAATCGGCCATTAAAAGAATACCGTTTTTTCTGATATGTTTTCTTTTCCTCTGGTCTCAAACTTCCCAAGCTAACGATGTGCTGGCGGAAGTGACTCTCGGGAATGTATGGACGAAGAAAGACAGTTTCGTCGAGATGGGATTTGATTTAGAATACTTTCCCAGCAAAGAAGGAACCCGTTTTTCATTTGGAGTAGTGACAGAAGTTGAATTTGAGAAAGAAAATGAATTCTATGCTGGACCACTTTTGAGCCTTTATTTATCTCATTTTAAGCTCTTCCTTACTTCTGGTCTTCAGGGACATGAATCCTACTGGCGATCAAAAACGCGAATAGGATTAGGTTATGATATCATACTTCCAGAAAAATATTTTTTGATTCCGAATGTAACCTTCGATTTTATTGATCGAGAGTTACATCCTGGATTCAGTCTCGGGCTAGCAAGGATTTATTGAAGCTGATGCTCCATGGGATCTGGTTTAGTTTTGCTAATATCATAAAAGAAAGATTGATCCTCTTCCTTTTTCTTCATTGGGTACTCGAGCTTCTCCCATGCAGTCATACCCCCAAGCAGATTAGATACATCTTTAATACCTGCTTTAAGTAAAATGCTCACGGCCAGACTTGCCCGATGACCGACACTGCACGTGACGACAATCGGCTTATCAAACTTTTCTTGCTTGATAATTTTCCCAAGATCTCCTACAAAGCAGTGTTTTGCTCCTGGTATGTGACCTTCATCTTCAAATTCTGAAATTTCTCTTACATCAAGCACATAATAATTTTCCAGACTTTCTTTTAACTGGCGTGGAGAGATTGTTCCCGATGTCTCTATCGGTAGACCCGCATTTCTCCAGCTCTCAAAATTCTTTGTAAGTACACCTTTAATGTTGTCCATACCAATACGAGTTAAATGAGTGTAGGCCGCAGCAAGTTCATCTGCATTTTCCAGGACCAGATAAATAGGTGTTTCTCTTTCAACGAGATAACCTCCAAAGACGGGAAGTCCGCCTAGCCAGATACTATAAGAGTTTTCAATGTGAGCACCAGCAAATGCTTCAGGTAGACGGGTGTCAATGACAACCCCTTTTTGAGAGGCTTCTTTAAATTCTTCAGGATTCATGATCTTAATTCCCTTCACCGAATTTCTGAGTTTTTCCCCGCCTTTTAGGTTGATTTCCTCCATAAGTGTAAAGTATGGAGGCCTTGGAATACGTTCTTGGGCTTTATGTTGTATAAATTCATCTCTAGTCTTTGTGAAAACAGGATTGTTGTTCTCTTCAAAGCCAAGGGTAGACTCATCAAAGTCAGCGATATTTCCTCCGCAGACCGAGCCAGCACCATGAGCTGGGTAGAGGAGCGTTTGAGGCCCCAAAGGAAGAATTTTACGGTGAATCATGTCATATAAGAGCCCTGCATTTTCTTCTGTCTTATTTATATCAGGCAGATCTGTTCTTCCTGCATCACCAACGAACAACGAATCTCCAGTGAATACAGCCCAGCACTCTTCTCTGTCTTTGTGGTAAAATGCATAAGACACACTTTCCGGTGTGTGGCCTGGTGTATGAAGCAATTTAATTCGGAAGTTTTCAACCTCGAATTCTTCGCCGTCTTTAAGTTGCATGTCACAATGTGCGAATATCTCATGATCGCCACCGACAATTTTAGCATTGAGTAATTCTTTTATTGTTGCAGACCCAAGAATAAAATCTTCCTGCCTATGGGTTTCGAGAACGTATTGAATATCGATGCCATTCTTTTGTGCACTTGTTAAATACTCATCAACATCTCGCCTTGGATCAATGAGAATACCTTTTTGTTTGAAAGCTAATAGGTATGCATTGTGAGCTAGACCTGGAGTTTTGAATGTTTCAAAGTGCATAAGCGTTCTCCCGGTTTGAACAAATACCATTTATGAGATCATAGACACATTTTAAAAGCCAGACGCATAAGCTAACCCTGCATAAAGGAAGTCTTAAATACATTTGAGTGAAATACATTTTTATTCTGTGAATTCTATTTAAGTTGATACCGTAAAGATTAAAGGGAGAAAGTATGCACTCTTTGAAGAAAAAAAGTTGGGCCCCTTCTAGGGCTTTGCCTTCATAATGTTTATTATTATCCTGACTGACAGAAGAAAGCATAGGGAAGTTTATGAATGAATATCAAGAACTGATACAGACATTAGGAAAAGCGGCTTGGTCCCCCTATTTGGCCGGAACATTAATAGGTGTTTTGACTTGGTTTACTTTTACAGTTTCGGATAAACCAATTGGTGCATCGTCAGCTTATGCAACCCTTGCGGGTATGATAGGTAAACTCGTGGCAAGAAAGCACACTTTAAATCTCAATTAT
>CAYWMU010000232.1:0-653 GCA_964459395.1 uncultured Bacteriovorax sp. | reverse complement strand
AAGTTTAATTGGGAATTTGTCTTTGTTCTTTCTGCTATTGGGGGGTCCTTCATCTCTTCATACACCGGAGGAGAGTTTGAGGTGAGGTGGGTTCCACAATTATGGGAAAAGGTTCATGGTACCGCTCCTTATGGATTGTATGGATTCATAGGTGGCATTCTCATGGCCTTCGGGGCCCGCTTGGCCGGCGGATGCACCAGCGGACATGGGATTAGCGGGACCCTTCAGCTAAGTCTTGCTTCTTGGGTATCACTGTTATGTTTTTTTATTGGTGGCATCATCGCCATTCAGTTTATCTACTAGAGAGGAGAAATGAAAAATTATATTAAGGCAATGATATTTGGGCTGGCATTTGGATTTCTTCTTCAGAAAGGGGGAGTCACAAAGTATCACATCCTTGAAGGTCAGCTACTTCTCGTGGATTTTACAGTGATGAAAGTCATGCTCTCTGCGATCTTAGTTGGCATGATTGGATTTTACTTTCTTCAACGCAAAGGTTTTGCAGAACCTCATATTAAGCCAGCTAAGCTAGGGGCCAACATCATTGGTGGACTTATCTTTGGAGTAGGGTTTGCCCTGGCAGGGTATTGTCCCGGTACTGGAGCAGCAGCTTTGGCGCAGGGGAACCTCAATGCGTTTTACTATATGGGGGG
>CAYWMU010000231.1:0-4333 GCA_964459395.1 uncultured Bacteriovorax sp. | reverse complement strand
CAACTTTACCGAACTGACCAGATCCCCCTGTTTGCTTCTTATGAGTGTACTCAAATTTAGCTTCAGAACGGATTGTCTCACGGTAGTTAACCTGAGGAGCACCAACTTCAACTTCTGCTTTATATTCACGCTTTAAACGCTCAACGTAGATTTCAAGGTGAAGCTCACCCATACCTGCGATACGAGTTTCACCAGACTCTTCATCTGTGAAAAGGTGGAACGTTGGATCCTCTTTAAGGAAACGCTGAAGACCTTTAGACATACGAGCTTGAGCATCTTTATCTTTAGCTTTGATTGAAAGCTCGATAACTGGAATTGGCACGTGCATACCTTCACAAGAAATGTGCTCGTGTTTTCCATCATCAACTACGAAAGTATCCCCTGAAGCACAGTCAACACCGATCATAGCAATGATATCTCCAGCTGAAGCTGAATCAATATTCTCTCTATCGTTAGAGTTCATACGAACGATACGACCTACACGTACTCTTTTCTTAGTACGAGTGTTAAGGATTGTATCACCTTTATTAAGAGTACCTTGGTAGATACGAGTATAAGTCAGCTGACCGAACTGCTCATCAGTAATCTTAAACGCCATACAAACAAGTGGCTTATCATATTCTGGAAGAAGTTCAATTTTCTCATTTGTGTTAGCATCAATTGCCTTAGATCTCTCACAAGAAACTGGAGATGGAAGGTAACGAGCAACAGCGTTAAGAATAAGCTGGATACCTTTGTTCTTGAAAGAAGAACCCATGAACACTGGAGTGAAAGCTAGTGTTTGAACACCTTTCTTAACTGCAGCGTGGATCTGCTCCTCAGAAACTTCTTTACCATCAAGGATAGCTTCCATCATCGCATCATCAAATGCAGAAACAGTATCAAGCATTTCTTCACGAGCTGAAGCCGCTTGTTCTTGAAGATCAGCTGGGATTTCTTCTTCACGAACGATCTCACCGTTATCGCCATCAAAGTAGTATGCCTTCATGTTGATAAGGTCTACAACACCTTTGAAGTTCTCTTCTGCACCAATAGGGATTTGCATAAGACAAGCATTGTGACCAAGCTTCTCTTTAAGAGCTTTAACACCGTTGTAAGGGTTAGCACCCATACGGTCCATTTTATTAAGATAAGCGATACGAGGAACGCGGTAACGCTTCATCTGACGGTCAACTGTGATTGACTGAGACTGAACACCAGCAACAGAACAAAGAACAAGAATTGCACCATCAAGAACACGGAGAGAACGCTCTACTTCAACAGTGAAGTCCACGTGTCCCGGAGTATCAATGAGGTTAACCTTGATTGATTTTCCATCACCTTCTGCGTAAGAAATTCCTTTCTTATCAATTCCGTGCCACTCTACAGTTGTTGCTGCAGAAGCAATTGTAATCCCTTTCTCACGCTCAAGGTCCATGTGGTCCATAGTTGCACCAGCACCGCCACCTTTAACGTCTTCGATTTTGTGGATTTTTTGGCAATAAAAAAGGATACGCTCTGAAGTTGTTGTCTTTCCAGAGTCAATGTGAGCTGAAATACCAATGTTTCTGGTTTTGCTCAGGTTCTTGTCGATACTCATCTGTACTCCAAATGGTGTTAGTTAATTCTTATACAAATTTTTTAGCCTGCATCATAAAGTAAGGACCCTATGGTCGTCAATTTTTTTCCTTACTTAGAAAAGTTTTTGCTTATTGCCAAAATATGATTTTTGAACGAAAAATGAAGTCATGACGATTAAGAAGGATCTAGATAAATCAACACTATACGAAGCAGTTAAAACTCTAGTGGAATGTTCTGAGTCTCACCTGCATCTTCCCCAACAAAAACTTTTTACTCTGTTTTCGGTGGCCTTTCAGTACATTCTCTTCAGATCCACCAAACATCCTGGACACTACATCATCCGAATTGAGGATAGTCTTCTGGCCGAAAAGCTCGCTCGTAAGGCAAAAGATGAGACGACTCGAAAGTTTATGGGGCGCCTCTTGATCCCTCGTCGCTTAAACTACGGCAACTCCACCTTTCACTTGGATTATTTCGCACTTTCTACTTGGGGAGTAACTAAAGATCTTCCTCGGGAGAAGATTCAAGGTGCCATCGTGGTAAAAAACACTCAGCACACACCTCTCATTGATGATAGTGACTTTCGAAACGTCACCTCAGATGAACAGGCCGTGGCCCTTTTTGGAAAGCACTATTACCTCAACAGCCTTCAGGAAATAGTTCCCAAAACGATCACTATCGCTTTTGATGAGGATTTCGAAAACCTCTATCAAATCAAGTTCCCATTTATTGAGGATAAGAGTGAAAAGGCCGTGAGTGGGGTTTTCATTAACGAAGATATAGGTCTCGACGACTAGATTCGAACACCTTCTCGGTATTTAATCTCGGTCATCACACCATTGCGGTCCCATTCTTGCCAAGTCCCGTGTTTCTGATCGTGCATATATTTGCCCTGGGATTTAATTTCGCCATTTCCATAATAGAACACCCATGTCCCTACTTTAAGGCCATCAAGATACTCTCCCTCGGCAAGAATTCTTCCTGTATCGTAATTATGGCGCCAGTAACCAATTCTTTTGGCCTTAGCATATTCTCCCTCAGCCGCGAGATTACCATTATCAAAAAAGATTTGCTCCTTACCATCCTTGATGTGCTTATTAAAAAAAACATCCTGAGGAGGAAGAAGCCAATTAAACCCTGTGATTTTTTCTTCCATTTGAAGTTTACGAGTCATTTTGATCATATAAAATCGTGCTGAGTCAATTTCTTGAGGAGTAAGTTCTCCAAGATAAGACAGCTCATCACGAACTTTATTTCCTAAGCGAGGAAGAAGAGCGAGTGGATCCACATCTTCTTTAGCAATAGACTTAGCAAAAATGGCCACCATCTGCTCTTGGAACATGAGAACTGTCTCCAAATCATCACTTGAGAGTTCTAAGACGTGAGAAAAATTTTTAATATTTTTCATGACCCAATTCATATAAATAGGATCTTCCAAGACACCTGTCATGAAAATATGAATTCGTTTAGATGAAGAAGTGATCTCCATATTTTGAACAAATTCTTTAAAACCATTGAGCTGTTTTTTCTTGATACGATCGAGCATTCCCATGGCAGCTATTATAACCGAAAGAAAAAAAATAGGGGTCAAAATTAGAAACGAGGAAGAGTTAACCGCATTTTTTTGAAGACTATTGTTAGTTTTTCTTTAATCAACTCGATTTCTGCCTTAGTAGTGGCAAAATTTAGTGACATCCGCAGCCCGTTACGTGCCACAGAATTGAGGTGAGCTTCCCTTAAAACACTTGAAGCCTTGGCCGTACCAGATGAACAGGCCGAACCTGCACTAATCATCAATCCATGAAGATCAAAAAGAGCGAGAGAAATATCCGAAGTTAAATGATTAAGATAAAAATAAATAGTGTTGGAATTAATAGGAGAAACATCGAGCACTCCACCAAGACCTTCGAGCTCAATCTTTAAGAAGTCTTTTAACTCATCCCGTAGCTCATAGGTTTTACTAATATCAACTTTCAGCAAATCCTCTAAGGCAAGCTTAATAGAGTGCACTCCTAAAACATTTTCTGTTCCAGAACGTAAATCTTTTTGTTGCCCCCCTCCAGTCAGAAGAGGAAAATAACTCATTTTTTTACTAAAAAAAGAAAATCCCATCCCTTTAAGGGAACCAAACTTATGAGATGAGAAAGAATACATGTCACCAACAACAAGTTCTCTCCAATTATGAATTTTACCTGGGGCCTGAACACCATCAACATGCAAGTAAAGATCATCGATTTCTTTAAAAACAGATAAATCTTTTAACTCTGATACTAGCCCCGTCTCATTGTGAACCCATAGATGATGATAAAGAATTAAGCTATTGGGATGATTCTTTTTATACTCTTTGAGTTGTTCAAGATTAGCCAAGTGATCATAGCGAAGATCACTCTTTAATTTTAGATCAAAAAATTCTACATGCTTGCCCCAAAACCTTTCTTTGAGTGAAGCTGTGGCAGAATGATCGATTGAGGAAGTGCAAACGAGAAGTCTTTTCTTTTCTCGACGGGCCCACTCCATAAAGGAGTATGTAAAGCTTGCGATACTTTCAGTTGCCCCTGAATGGAAGAAAAGTTCGTAATGCTGTTCACTAAGTGAAAAAGTTGAGTAAAGAAAACGTCTCGTCTCATTAATGAGCTTACGACTCGCTTTTCCGGCCATGTGCTGACTGGCAGGATTGGCGAACAAAAGATCGCCGCTTGCAAGCCAGGTTAATACCGAAGCTGCCAGCGGCGATGTTGCATTATAATCGAGGTAAAGACAGTGTGGGTTCACC
>CAYWMU010000230.1:0-4409 GCA_964459395.1 uncultured Bacteriovorax sp. | reverse complement strand
GATGAGCACAATGTTCATCATGATGAATGAAGCACGTCTCTATTGTGGAATCCAGGGTGAAGCGCAAGCAAACCTAGCATATATGATGACTGAGACTTATGTGAAAGAAAGAGTTCAGTTTGGTAAAGAAATTGTTCATCATCCGGATGTTCGCAGAAGCATGCTTCGTATGAGAGCGCTCTCTCGTGGAATGAGAGCATTATGTCTTTATACGGCAGATCTTTTTGATAGTGCTCATGATAATAAAGAGATCGAAGGATTAATCGGTTTACTCACACCAATTTGTAAGTCTTACTGTTCAGAGCAAGGCTTTAACGTTTCGGTAGAGGCGCTCCAATCTCATGGAGGATACGGTTACTGTACAGAATACGGAATTGAGCAGTTTGTACGTGATACTAAAATTGCAACGATCTATGAAGGGACAAATGCTATTCAGGCCATCGATCTTGTAATGAGAAAGATTCTAAGAGATGGTGGGAAATCTTTGACAGTTCTCACTCAGAAAATCGTAGCATCTGTGCAAAGCCTTGATCCTCAATTTAAGAAAGAACAAGAACTTTTTGGAAAGGTTCTTATGAGTGCTCAAACGACAATGCAAAAAATCACTGAATGGGCAAAAGCTGGAAAGCACAATATGATTCTTCAGAATTGTACTGACTTTTTAAACTTAGCGGCTCAAATGGTAATGGCATGGCAACTAATGGAAGCTGCGAAACTTGCGGCACAAAAAGTGGGCAGTGCGACCGGTGATGACAAGACTTACTACGAGTCGAAGATTGTCGACTTCAAAATCTATTGTTCTCAATTTCTAGTACATAACTTGTCTTTGGCGAAAACAATAACTGATTTTGAAGAAGACATGAGTACGCTAGAGATTTAGTCGTAACCGTGATATAATCAACTGATTCAAGTAAAAGGTTACACAGTGTTAAAAGATAAAGTCTTTGAGTTGGCCCAGTCCTTTTCTGAGTCAACTCATGGTCGCTCGGACTACGACAAAGATACTATCTTTGTGCGTGGTCAGAATGACGAAGAATTCGTTCCATTCAGCTTCTTGCAGAAGGAAGCTAGTGAATTTGAAAATTTGGATGCACTTAAAGCAGAAGGGTTTGTTTATAGCTCTTATGACTTCTTAGAACTTCCAGGGTTTGAAGTTTGGTATCAGAAGCAATTCAATAAACGTTTATCAGGTAAGGCGATGAAGACTATTGGTATTCTCCATCTTCCGGATCAGAAAGTTATTTTTGATACGGTGGAAGTGGTTCATCAGACCTTCAAAATCTTGAAAGAACACAAAGTTTTAATGAATGGTAAGAATCTCCCTATTCAACTAGGAGAGTGGTACGCCAAAATTATCTTTGGACTCCATCAGAATAAGTCTTCAAGTCAAAGAGGCTTTGATTTTAAAACGGAGAAGGGGAGTACCGTAGAAGTAAAAGTGCATTGGCACGATTTAACTTCTCCTAAGGGCGTAAAACTTAAGAAGTCTTTAGCTGAGCTTTCTGATTATTGTATTATCATGTATATATCCAAAAATTTTACAATTAGAGATATTTTATTTTTAGACTCTGAGTTTGTATTAAGAAAATTTGGAACTAAAGGGCATACAATATTTTTAAAGGATCAGGATGTCGCGTCTTACTTTTTTTCTAAGTCGGACAAGCATTTCGATAAAGTGGCCAACAAAACGGCACTTCTCAAATTTGCTAGCCCATCCTTTGCTTTGAAATTGGAAGATAGACTCTAAATTAAGTAGGTAAAAGTGGAACGTTGGATCGCCTATATCGATGATTCTCAGTTCAACCTGGAAGCCCTGGGACATTTTCTGTCCGAAGCTTTTAGGGTAGATTGTTATTTATCGAGTCCAACGTTTCTAAAAAGTTTTCCTCAAAAACAGTACGATGCTATTTTAGTTGATTTGCATATGCCTCAAATGAATGGGTTTGAAACCTATGAAGCAATAGTGCAACATCCTGGTTATAATGGATGCCCCATTCTCATTATTTCTTCCGATGATTCAATTGAAGCCAGAGTTAAATCTTTTGAACTAGGAGCAGTTGATTTCATCAATCGCACAACTTCAATCGATCAGATGACAGCTCAGATCAACTCAAAGATTCAATTCTTTAAAAGACATCGTTCGATTCTGGCCCTTGATGGACTTAAAGTTGATCAAACTCAGCTTAAAGTTTTTATCCACAATGAAGAAGTGTTGGTGACTTTCATCGAAATGAAGTTACTTTCAATTTTACTTCGTTCATATCCAGAAGGAACTTCAAAGGAAGATGTTATTGAATATATCTGGGGTGATAATATTGTAACAGATAACACTATTCATACTCACATATTCAATCTTAATACTAAACTTACTAAGTGGCCTCACGAGATTCGAATTTCTAAGAAAAAGATTGGTTTTGTCGAAATCGTACAAAAGAGGAAAGAGTGAGAAGGTGGAGGATTGTCTATTTTGATGATAATGAATGTCAAATAGACGTGCTGAAAGATACTTTACAGGACCGTTTTAACCTCATTGGAACAAGTGTTCTTTCAAATTTTGAAACATACTTAAAACAAAATCCTGACTTGATTTTGATTGATGTTCATATGCCAGAGATCGATGGATTTGAACTCTATGAATTAGTAAAAAAATCTAATCACTATAATGAATGTCCCATTGTTTTTATATCGGGAGATATTTCGAATGAAAATCAACTGAGATCTCATCAGTTGGGAGCTGATGATTTTCTTACAAGAGATTTAGAGTTAAGTGAGCTTTCTGCAAGATTAGTTAATAAGATAAAGCTTCATAGACGCTCGGCTCTGAGAATCACTGTTGATAACCTCTCTCTCGATTTAGAAATGTTTTGTGTCTATATTGACGATAAAATGATTTCACTAACTCTCAATGAATTGAAAGTTCTTGGTGTAATTCTTAGGAATTTTCCGAAGGTCTGCAATAGGGCAACGATTCTCAATCAAGTCTGGGGTTCAGGCCCAGTCAAGCCTACAATTGTGAACTCTCATATGAGTACACTCAATGCTAAGTTAAGAGGCTGGACCTATGAATTAAAATTCAAAAAAGATCAGGTCTTTGCAGTAAAGAAAGAGTCCTAATATAAATCGTACTGCGCTAAACGACATTCAATATCTCCGTTATGGATAATAAGTCGTTTGCTTGTCTTAAGTCCCACTGACTTCAACATCTCTAAGTTACCTGTGAGGAGAGCTGCTCGGTGACCTTTAAATTGTTGCTTCCAGTGATCTCCTAAACCTTTATACAAAGCTTTCAGTTGATCTTCTTCATTTGGTTGTAGTCTCTCTCCGTATGGAGGGTTACAAATGAAGAGCGTTTTTTCTGAGTTAGGAGTTGTTTCAAGAGCATCGCGTAAAGTGAGATTGATAATTCCTTCTAAGCGTGCCTTTCTAATATTTTCTTTGGCAGAATAAAAAACCATTTCTGATTTTTCGTTGGCCACAATTTTATTATTAATCTTTCCTAAGTTTTGAAGACCTTTCTCTGTATCTTCGTGAACTTGAGCAAGAAGATTTTTGTAGTTCTCCATTAAAAACTCATCTTTCAAGAGCCACGGATAGTTTTGAAAGTTCCACACTTTATAGTTAGGTTGTTTAAGAGCACGTTCAACTCGAAGAAAACTTGGTGGAATATTGGCGGCGATAAGTGCAGCTTCAATAGCAATCGTTCCAGAACCAGTCATTGCATCTAGTAAGCCTTCTTTAGTTGGATCCCAGTTAACAAGTTTTAAAATTCCCGCGGCTACATTCTCTTTAAGAGGTGCTTCCGTTTTTGAGATACGATATCCACGCTGACTTAATGGGGCCCCGCAAAGATCGAGCATGAGAGTGACAGAGTAAGGAAGTTCTTTACCAGTTTCAATTCTTGCTAAAAAAACGACGTCTGGATTTTCTTTATCAATACTTGGTCTTTCACCAACGTAGTGACGAAAGTAGTCAACGATGGCGTCCTTCAGTTTAAGATTTGAAAATTGTGAGTTTCTAAATTCATTTCTCTCTCGAGGGAGATCTCCAAAAATAGTGTTGAGACGGAAAGTCTGCTCGACAGTCATGAGACTTTTCCACTTAACGTCAGTGGCCTCAAGATAATACTCTTTCTCGTTTCTCACTTCGAATTGATATAAGTATTTGTAAACTCGAGATGCAATTCTCGTGTAAAGAATGACTCGTAAAGCAATTTCATGGAAAGCTTCAAAAGCAACACCACCACGATTGATTGTAGTGCTTTTGGCACCTAGCTCTTTTATCTCTTGAGCAAGAAGTTCTTCAAGGCCTACTGGGCAAGAAGCGAAATATTCAAAGCGAAATTTGTTCATTATTTAAGTCCTAAGAGTACAGCGCATTTGTCTATTCTCCTTGAGGAGAGAAGCAAAGAA
>CAYWMU010000229.1:0-4430 GCA_964459395.1 uncultured Bacteriovorax sp. | reverse complement strand
GCGTTTGAAAAAAGATTAGAACTAACTGCCTCACATTTAAGTGAGGCAGTTAGTATGATTTACCTAGTTTTTCAAACTTGCGGTTGCTAGAGAGATAATCCCTGAAGGTGACATGATCTTATCATCCATACAGTAGAGCATGGATTGGTCTTGTTCAACGATAGTATCTGCTAAGTTCTTCATCGAAATTGAAGTTGATACATTTTGATTAATCGCCGTTAATGCTTGGGCCAGATGTGGTCCGTATCCAAGATGGGCTTCCTTTAAAAGGGCAAGACTCGCATCAAGAATTGCCTTCTTTTGGAAAGCATCTTTAGCATCATCATCAACTCTTAGGTCAATATACTTGTCAGCAATTAAAGCACCACTAATCATCCCGACTCCTCCTGCAGTAGAAGGAAGAGGGCCTCCTCCAACGGATGTTGCCATGATGGCAGCATAAGCGATGATATTAGTACTAACTGAAATGGCACCAGCTTCGATAAGGGCCTGCTTATAGTTTGAATTCTTAATTATCTCTTCAGCCTGTGCTCTTCTTTGCTGATAATCTTCATAACAGCTACCAGCAAATGCCGAGGTCATTGAAAAAGAGAGTAGAGTTGCCATTAATATTTTTCTATTGAATTTCACAACATACCTCCAAAGGTGTTATTTATTAGTTGGCCAATTCATCCATTGCTAGTTTAAGGATCCCGTCTGCGGATAAAATGGACTCTTCGTTTTGGCAATAAAGAGAAAAGTTATCCTGGGACTTAATAGTGTCGGCCAAATCTTTCATGGAGATGGCATTTGAAATGGTGTCATTAACAGTAACCATTGCTCTTTGTAGCATTGGCCCCTTACCGATTTGAGCTTCTTTTAATAAAGAGAGGCTTGTCTCCAGTGTTGCTCTAACTTGAACTGCTTTTTTGATATCGTTATCGATTCTAAAATCGATATAGAAGTCTGCTACTTTAGATGAGGCATAAGTGACTGCACTGCTACCGGTTGTAAAGAGAAGAGAACCACTTGTAGAGGTACTTACAGCAACTAAACCAGCGGTTGAAGATACTGTGGAAAGCATTCCTGCTCGAGACATTTCTTTATCGTAGTTTGATTCAGAGATTGTTTTATTAACTTCATTTAGCTTTTCAGAGTAAGTTTCATAACAACTTCCAAACGCTTGAGTTGTTAAAAGAAGCGATGCTGCTAAAAAAGTATAAAATTTCATAAAACCCTCCAATGTATGTTGATGAACATTGTAGAGAAATTTAATGAGGGAAGGAGAAGTTGTGAAAAAGATTCCAGTGGTGTCTAAAAATTAGACATCCAAGGGGATGGGGAGGTTAAGTTGAGCTTCTTCACTTTCTGTTGAAAAGAATTTTACTCCGGCCCCCAAAAGTCTTACAGGTCTTATATCTTCAAAAAAACGTTCTTCAAAAAGGTCAAAGAAGTGCTCATCCTTAAAAGGAAGGGATCGTTCAATAGTCGTACTTTTAAAGTCGTTATACTTAATCTTGATATGGATGTTTTTGATTTTTCTGTCAGGGTAACGTAAAAGGTCTTTCTTTAATTCATCGAGTATCTCAGCTAGTTTTGCTTTCATTTCCTCTAAAGTTATTAAGTCATTCAAAAAAGTGCGCTCGACCCCCACTGACTTTCTTTCGTGATAAATCTCCACCTCTCTATCATCTTCTCCTCGGCAATAATTAAAGAGAGCATCGCCAAAGCGTCCGCAAATATCATTGAGTTCAATTAGGCTCTTCTTTTGAAGATCTTCACAAGTAATAAGTCCCATGGACTTAAATTTTTCATTGAGAACTTTTCCTACACCCCAGATTTTTTTCAGTTCGACATCTTTAATAAAGTTGGAAACTTCATGTGGGGCCACGGTAAATTGACCATTAGGTTTATTATAATCACTAGCAATTTTGGCCAATAACTTATTAGGAGCTATTCCTGCTGAAGCTGTGAGTTGAGTCTTTTCAAAGATTTCTTCTCGAATTTTTTTTGCTAAGAGAGTCGCAGATTGATGGTAGAGCAGGGATTCTGTTACATCGAGATAAGCTTCATCTATTGATACCTTTTCAATCAAGGGAGTGTATTTTTCCAGAATCTCAAAAACTTTCGAGCTAGCTTCTTTATACTTAGAAAATTGTGGCCTGATGAAAATGAGTTGGGGACATAGCTTCTTTGCCATATGAGTAGACATGGCAGAACGAACTCCAAATTCGCGGGCCTTATAGTTACAGGTAGAGATAACCCCTCTTACTCCGCCACCAATGGCGACTGGTACATGGGCCAATTCCGGACGCTCTCTAATTTCTACTGCAGCAAAAAAGGCATCCATATCTAGATGTATAATTTTTCTCACAATTTATGCTACGGTTTTTGTACGGATCAATCAAGCAAAAGGTACGGAGTACCTTTTTTGCATCTTAAAGAAAAAATGAAAGAAAGGGCGATAACTATCGGAAATCAGGTCGTGAAAAATGAAAACATAAATTGACATCTATCAGATTCAGGATAATATAAAAATCGAGTACCAAATTAAATTTTCGTCATCAAACTTTCGTAACCGAAAACCAATAATCCTAAATTAACCGAATGAAGAATCAAAAAATCAATATTCAATAAACATTTTCCTGTGGAGTCCAAATGCACTTAAGCGCCCTGCGTGAACTAGACATTCAAGAATTAACCAAACTTGCTGAAGAGGCACAAATTGAAAACGCTGCCGGCCTTAAAAAGCACGAACTCATCTTCGCTCTTCTCACTAAGAAAGCTAAAGAAAATGAAGAAATTTTTGGAGATGGGGTTCTAGAGATACTTCCTGATGGTTTCGGCTTCCTTCGTTCTCCTTCATACAACTATCTTCCTGGTGCCGATGACATTTATGTTTCTCCCTCTCAGATCCGTCGTTTCGGTCTAAGAACAGGGGATACCATCGAAGGTCAAATTCGTACTCCCAAAGAAGGTGAAAGATACTTCGCACTTCTTAAAGTGAGTCATATCAACTTCCAAGATCCAGAGAAGCACAGAACAAGTGTTCTTTTTGATAACTTAACTCCTCTCTATCCTGACAAGAAAATCCACCTTGAATCGAAGCCTTCTAATTACTCAACTCGAGTAATTGATATGTTCGTTCCTCAAGGCTTTGGTCAACGTTGTCTTATCGTAGCTCCACCGAAAGCTGGTAAGACCATGCTTATGCAAGATATCGCCAACGCGATTTCTGATAACCACCCTAATGCTAAACTTATCGTACTTCTCATTGACGAGCGTCCTGAGGAAGTTACAGATATGAAGAGAAACGTTCGCGCGGAAGTTGTATCTTCAACTTTCGATGAGCCTGCTACTCGTCACGTTCAAGTTGCTGAGATGGTAATTGAAAAAGCAAAACGTCTCGTTGAAGCAAAACAAGACGTGGTTATCCTTCTTGATTCTATTACTCGTCTTGCTCGTGCTTACAACACAGTTGTTCCACCGTCAGGTAAGATCCTTTCGGGAGGGGTGGATTCCAACGCTCTTCACAAACCGAAGAGATTCTTTGGTGCTGCTAGAAATATCGAAAATGGTGGATCTCTTACTATTATCGCTACAGCACTTATTGATACAGGTTCAAGAATGGATGAAGTTATCTTTGAGGAATTCAAAGGTACTGGTAACTCTGAAATCCAACTTGATCGTAAGCTTATGGAGAAGCGTATCTTCCCATGTCTTGATATCAACAAATCTAGTACTCGTAAGGAAGACCTCCTTATGGATGATAAAGATCTTCAACGTGTATTCGTTCTACGCCGCGTACTCAACCCTATGAATACGATGGATTCCATGGAATTCATTTTAGAGCGTATGAAAGATACTAAAACAAATATCGATTTCCTCGATAAAATGAATGGCTAATGAATAAACTTCTCAAACGCATTACTCTCTTACTAGCAAAGCAATACACCTCCATCGGAGGCCAAGCGGTTATTGAGGGAGTGATGATGAGATCTCCCAATGCATTTGTAGTGGCGGTGAGAAAGCCCGATGGGACAATTCGCCTTCGCCGTGATCAGTGGTATGGACTCTCTAAGAAATTAAACTTTTTAAAGAAACCATTCCTACGCGGAATACTCATGCTTATCGAAACGATGGCCAATGGAGTTGTTTCTCTTAACTATTCAGCTAACATTGCCATGGCCGAAGAGGAAAAAGAGAAGGCCCTTAAAAAAGGTAAGACTCTCGAAGAGTTTGAAGCTAATCAGAAAAAGAAAGAGAAGGTGAGTATTGCGACTTACCTTACTATGGCCGTTTCTTTCGCCTTCGGTATCGGTCTGTTTGTTTTTCTTCCTCATATGATTGCTTTTGGGATAGGTGATATCCTAGGTCTAAACTGGACTCTTGATAGCTTTGGCTTTCATGTCGTTGATGGACTTGTGAAGGCCTGTATTTTTCTTGGTTAT
>CAYWMU010000228.1:0-4440 GCA_964459395.1 uncultured Bacteriovorax sp. | reverse complement strand
TAACTAATTCCAATACTCGTTTCAATCATACATCCAAGCATTGTTTTCATATTATGAGTCTTAGCTTGATCAATGAAATCTTTTGCACGAATAAGAGAACCCGTTTTCATTAATTTGATATTGATTGAATGGAACTGCTGGGAAAGCTCATTAAAGTCCCCCACATCCTCAATGGATTCATCTGCAAGGAGTTCAAACTTAGAAAGGGGTTTTAATCTTTTATACTCATCCACACAACTAGATGGGAATGGTTGCTCCATCATGGAAATATTTAAATGAGAAACCTTTTCTTGAAATCTCATAAATTCATCAAAATCTTTCCAGGCCTCATTACCATCTACTCGAAGTCTGGCATTCGAGTGTTTTGCTACTTCTAGTAACATTTCTGTCGCAGTTTCTTGATTAACTTTAATTTTTAGGTGCTGAAATCGATTCACTTTTTCGATGTATTCTTTAATTTCTCCAACAGGAATAATCGGCATAGAAAAAGAGGTCTCTTTTTTCACCCAAGGTTTTAGGCCCAGATAATCAGCAAGAGACTTATCAGTTTTATGAGCTTTTTCTGCAAGAAGAACTGATTCAAGCCCAAAGCGAAGTGAATGATGAAGGCCACTTCCTAAACTTTCTAAAGAGTAATCAGTTGAACTTTTCCAACTCTCAAACTGCTTTACAATGCTTTCGTGTGTTTCACCATAACGAATATTAGGAGCTATTTCAGAGCGAAACTTTCTCCCCTCGGACTCTAGGGTGACAATGAAGTTTTCCTTGAAAGTTGTTTCATTGCGAGAAAGTTTCCAATTAACTTTTAAAGGAAGATGTATTTTTTCAAGTGTAATATTCATAGATAACCTAGAGTATAGAAAAGTGGGGATTTCTCAAAATCAGCTGGTGAATTTCCCCATTCTCCGTCAGGAATGCGACCGTTAAAATATTCAAACCAATGGACCCTATTATGAATAAACTCCATACGCTTAAGAGGCATAGTTATTTCTAGATGAGCTTCAAGAAGTTTCGAGATAAACTCCGAACAGTAAAGAAGCTCTCTCCCATCACTATCAACATTATCCCATAGATAAGAAGAGTCGAATTTTAGACCTTGGAAATCTTCAGAGAAGCGCTCATAAAACCCTCTTTTTAGTTTTCTATGAAGACTCTGATCTTTAAATCTTAAAACTTTAAGTTTCTCACCTTTTTTTGTTCTTGCATTAAACAATTCAAAGGGAATAGCGTGTACCACTGAAATTGATTCAGCTACAAGCAAAGGCTTTGTTGAAACCACAAGACCAGAGTGAGCATATTTGGTGCCTTCCTCAGCTTCAATTAACTGACATGACCAACAGGCCAGTGGTTGAAGAAGAATATCCCCCACTTTTAGTTCGATACTTTGCGCTCGCAGAGTGAGAGGAAGTAAGCATAATAAGAATAGAAATCTCATATTTAACCGCCAAGTTTTGAAGCCAGATCATACCGTATTGCTAAATCATTGAAAACAGGAATCTCAAACGCCTAGTTTCCAAAAAAATCAAGAAGATAGCGATTCAGCCGATAAGTCATCGATGTCTCTTTTTAGGAGAATTTGGTTCTCAAACTTATAATTACTATAAATAACAAGACTTGCGTGAGCATTTGAGGTCTTTATGAAAAAGTTAGCTATCCTACTCAATATTATCCTCTGTTTTGAACTGATGTTGATGCCGCTGGATCTGGGTGTTTTTACCATCCCATCAGTTCAGGCTTCTTCATGTGCTCAGGGGATGCAATGGGATTCAAGACTTGGTCGATGCTTAACGGATGTTGAGACGGCAAAAGTTATGCAGGCAACTGCTAAGTGTGATCCAAAAGATGTTGAATGTTATAAGAAAAATGCTCAGACTGCTTTTGATAAAGAAGTGGCCGGAGACAGTAGCTTAAAAGAAAAGAAAGGCCCTAGTAAGTTCATGTCAATAGTTGGTAATGCGGGAGCTATTTCAGCAGCTGCTTACTCCGCTTACAGCTTACTAAAAAAGACCAACTCAACATGTGCTAAAGTATCGCACGGACTTATTATTGCAGGAGGAGCAACAGCTTTCATCGGAGAACTTTATGCGAATCAAAAGCATAAAAAGAATCTTAAAGATATTGAAAAAGATTGGAAGAAAATCACCAACACAGGTCACGATGGCCAAGACCGAGATTCTCAAAAAGTTCATGCTACTGCGGCCCAGTCCGAAGCCTTTGAAATGCTCGCCCGTGTTGAAGATTCAACTGCGAAGAATGCTAAAACAAAATCAACAATTCATGCCGTAGCAGCAGCAGCTTTTGGAGTAGCTGCAGTTGTCGCTCTTACAGAGCATTTTTCTCAAGACGGCGGATTATGTCCAAAGTCCTCAGCAAGCACGAATAGAATTGATTCATTTGATTTTTTAAAGAATGAAAATCAACACCAGCTTGAAATTGCCCAATTCCTGAGTGAAGTGAGAAAAACTCAGTACATTACATCAGGTATTCTCAAAGATGACCTAGCATCTCATTTAGTTGTGATGTCCTCACCTCTTTATGATATCTCTCCTGAAATAAAGTTCTTTAATGAGATTGATAACTCTTTACTTGAAGAAAAAACGAGTAGAGACCTTGTTTCAATCATTAAATTAGCAGCATCTCAATTCACACTTTTCCCTAATGCTCATGCTCAAGACTCTGCGACGACGACAACTATCGTGGGCAAAGGAAAAGAGTTATTAGGAGGCCTTGGTGAATCCATCGGAAATTTCCTTTCACAACCTCACGGAAGAGCAACTCTAGCAGGAATATTGGCCGGTTGGGCTTTGATCATGCACAAGCATACTAAATCCCAAAATGAAGCTTCTACTAATCGCGCTAAGAAATTAAGAGAAATGAAAGCTGAATTTGCAGGAGCCGCCGGTGTTGTGAATATGTGTACACCTGATGATCGCTCTAATACATCAAAACCAGAATGTTACTGCTATACACCAGATGGACAACGTAATCCAAGCCGAGGAAATTCTCAAATATGTCAAAAACTCTGGAGTGGAGAGCTTGCAAGTGCTAAGAGCTACAAAGCATCTCAAGAAGGATTCACAGGATGTGTTAACTCTAGCAATAATTACGATGCAAACTGCGCATGTAAAAAATCATCCAAGGGATGTCTCACTGTTTCAACGAAAGGAGTGACAGGAATTGGAACTGGTGGACTAAGCTTACTCAACTCAGGAGTATCCCCTCTTGTAGATATGGCCAATGGTAACTTTGCTAAAGCACAGGCCGCAGAGTCCGGTAGTGTAAATAATGCGATGAGATTACTTGATGCTGCTGAAAAAATGTCTAATCAACCAGAGCTTCGTGATTTAAAAAAGCAAATGGATAAAGCAGGACTTAAGTTACAAAACGACCTTCTCAAAGCTGCTAATAGAAGTGGTGCACCTCAATTAGCTGATAACAATAGCTTCAATCCAGGAAGCATCCAAGATGCTGTTTCCATGCTCGAGAAGCAGCTCAAAGAGCCAGAACAAAAAATTAATGAAGCAAAAAATCCACAGAAAGTAAGTGCAGGATCAAACACTAAAAAAGCACCAAAATTTGACTTCAACTTTGCCACCGAAGATGCAGCCTCTGTAAATGAGCAAGTTGCAGAAGTTATGGGGAAACAGTTTGACTATGCTCAGAATGACATTAACCAATCGCAGACTAATCTCTTCGAACTTTTGAGTAATCGTTATCAGAGAAGTGGACTTAGAAGACTTTTCGATGAAGAAGGAAAGACTTCTCCCGACGCCCCTTCCACCACCGATATCAATAACTAACTGCCTCACTTAAATGTTGATGAGTAATAAAAAAAAGAGAAC
Organism: uncultured Bacteriovorax sp.; assembly: GCA_964459395.1. Lineage (GTDB taxonomy): Bacteria > Bdellovibrionota > Bacteriovoracia > Bacteriovoracales > Bacteriovoracaceae > Peredibacter. Next base: position 598 of record CAYWMU010000228.1, on the reverse strand, counting down.
CTTCACGGTTCTCTTTTTTTGCTTTTTATTTTTTATAATCAAGCCTGAAGATAAGTCTGATTATAGAAGTCGATAAAAATATCCAAATGCATTTTGAGTCGCTCTATCTTTTTATTCGTACACCAAGTTTTTCTCACTAGCCGGTTGATATTTGCCCGAAGCATGGCGCAGGTATGATTGAGAGTAAATAAAGGATCGCGAGCGAGCTTTTTAAGTTCACCCTGGCCTACGATACAGCCGCGTCCACCTTTGTAACGAAGGTGCTCTGCTCGAGGAGCATACTTTTTAACAACATATGGATAAAGATTGTGCTCATCACTCTCAATGAGAGGTTCTTTAATGAGTGTAGGTGCAACAGTTCTAAAAAGCTTTTCAAGAACCTTCTGATGCTCACTAGGGCGCATTCCATACTTTCTCCGAGAGAGTTCTGCCAAATGTCCAAAGGCTGGGATCTTTCCGACCTCAGCTCCTAGTATAAAGCGTCTTTTCTTATCTACCGCCAGCGAGACCGTGAGAGGTTTGAGCTTTGTATGCTCAGTAGTGATCAAATCATCAAACTGCATGTCGGTAACCGTGCCCTGAATTGACTTTAAAAATT
>CAYWMU010000227.1:0-4453 GCA_964459395.1 uncultured Bacteriovorax sp. | reverse complement strand
TCTTAGAATGAAAAAGATATCCTAAAAAATATCTATAAAAAGCAAAACTTTGCATTAGAGATCGTAAAACTTCTTATTATCGCTCACCATTAAGCTTAAGAACGGAGCAACACTATAACGCTCTCTACTTACTTGTTCAGCAAAATTATTGAGTCGCTGAGATATTTGATCTAGGCCTTCTTCATCGGCCCAGCGAAGGAGTCCACCTTTGAAAGGTGGAAAGCCCGTACCGAAAATCATTCCAATATCGACGGTAGCGGCCTTATCGCAAATCTTATCTGCAAAAATAAAAGCTGCTTCATTTACCATTGGAAGGAAGAGTCTCATCTGAAGGGTTAATCCATCAAAAGTCGACTTCTTTTGCGGTAACATGGAAACCACATCTGGATTAATCCCGGTGGATTTTCCATTAGAGTCATAAAGATAAAAACCTTTTCCATTTTTCTTACCAAGAAGCTCTTTATCAAAAAGTTTATTAGAAAGAGAAGAAGGAGTTGCTCGCTCTCCTAGACCTTCATGCATAATCTTTCCGACCTTCACACACACATCGATTCCAATCTCATCCATCAGTCGGCAAGGGCCCATTGGCATACCGAAATCAAGAGCAGCTTGATCAAGGGCCTCAATAGAAACTCCTTCCTCTAGAAGGAAAGCTGCCTCATTAAGATAAGGAGCAAGAATTCTATTTACTAAAAATCCTGGTCCATCTTTAACGACGATAGGAGTTTTTTTAGCATCCAATGCCCACTTCTTAAGGGAGTCAATCACCTTGGGATCAGCATTCTCGTGAGTGATGATTTCAACGAGTGGCATTTTATTAACAGGATTAAAGAAGTGAAGACCTGCAAATCGAGAAGGATTCTTTAAAGCTTTACTCATTTCTTCAATAGAAAGAGATGATGTATTTGAAGTGAGGATGCAATTGTCTGAAACATAACCTTCAAGTTCTGCAAAGACCTTCTTTTTAATGTCCATATTTTCAATGACTGCTTCAACAACCAGATCAACTCCCTTAAATCCTTCAAAGGTAAGTGACGGAGTGATTGAGCGCATTTTGCGATTGAATTCATCCTCAGTCATTCTTTTACGCTTCAATGCTTTTGAGAAATTTTCACTCGCTTGCTTTAAGCCAAGTTCTAAAGCAGCAGGTGTGATATCTTTCATGATCGGAGATTGATTACTTTGAGCAAATAACCAGGCTATCCCTCCTCCCATCACACCGGCCCCTAAAACGGCACCGCGATTAATCTTTCTAAGTTTATCTTTATTTTCAATTTTCTTGGCGTCATCCGTAATAAAGAAAATATGCTGAAGACTTTTCGACTGAGTTGTCTGACTTAACTCTGCAAAGGCTTCACTCTCAAGGTTTAGATAATCAGCGCGGGATTTTCCTGCTCCTTTTTCTAAAACTTCAAGAATTTTTAAAGGGGCCGGATAAAAGCCTTTCGTTGTTTTAAGAACTGTTTCACGGGCCTTTTGAAAAATAATCTTTCTGGTTAGAAAATTATTTATGGCCACCGATTGCATTTCATCAGTGAGAGATTTCTTTTTCTTAGTGTCTTTAAAAAGATAAGTAGGAGCAAGTTCCACCATTCTCTCACTCGGTAAAATAGCATCCACCAGACCAAGTGATTTTAATCTTCTACCTTTAATTTGTTTTCCAGTAAGAATCATATCAAGTGCAGTTGGCAGACCTACTTTTCGAGGAAGTCTATATGTTCCACCAAACCCAGGAAGAATTCCTAGCATAACTTCAGGAAGACCTAAGGCCGTTTTAGGATTATCGGAAGCAAATATTTTTTTACAGGCCAGAGATAGTTCAAGACCGCCACCTAAGCAAACACCATCCACAAGAGTAGCAGTTGGTATTTTTAAGTCATCTAAAGCATTAAAGATAGTATGAGCTTCAGCTAATGCTTCTAATGCTTCGGCTTCGGATTTGAGTGAATTAATCACAGAAATATCGGCCCCTGCTAAAAAAACACCTGGCTTATGAGAGTGAAAAATAAGACCTTTGATAGCACCATTACGTTCAAGCTCTTGCGCTTCTAGAATGGCCTTTTTTAAATCTTCAAGTGTAGGTAAATCCAAAGTTGTCATGGATTTATTTGTCTTTAAACCAAAGCCAATCCAGAGTATTTCTTGCTTAACTTCAAAGGAAAGTGTTTCTAAATTCATATATACCTACCGCCAATTAAACTTTTAAATTCTCAATAATAACTGCTCCACCTTGACCACCACCGATACATAGAGTGGCCAAACCGTATTTTAGTTTGCGGCGTTTAAGTTCATGAGCAAGTGTGACAACAAGACGAGAGCCAGTAGAACCAACCGGATGTCCTAGAGCAATTCCGCCGCCATTAACGTTAAGTTTTTCGAGAGGAACTTCACCAACGACTTCTTCGATGCCCCAGCGGCTTGATAAAGTTTTATCTTTCATGACTTCTAAACAGCCAAGCACTTGAGCGGCGAATGCTTCATTAAGCTCTACTAGATCCATCTGATCCAATGTGAGCCCTGTACGTTTAAGAACACCATGACTCGCAAGAACAGGACCTAGTCCCATTCTCTCTGGCTCTAGACCATGGAAGTGATAATCCACAAGCCTTGCCATTGGATCAAGATTATATTTTTTTACAGCTTCCTCGCTAGCAAGCATCCATACAGATCCACCATCAGTTAGTGGACAAGCATTCCCAACTGTTACCGTTCCAGTTTCTTTTTCAAAATAAGGTTTAAGTTTTGCTAAGCGCTCTATCGTTGAATTACTTCGAGGTCCGATATCATCGGCAATCATTTTATCGAGTTTAGAACCGGCCATGATCGGAAGAATTTCTTCACGAAAATACCCTTCATTAATGGCCTTAATGGCCTTGTGGTGAGAGTTGTTAGCAAACTCATCTTGCATCTCTCGTGTGATACCTAATTCACGAGCAAGTGTTTCAGCAGTTTGCCCCATATTGCGTCCACAAAAAGGGTCCGTTAGACCTTGCTGAACAGCAATCACTGGAGAAAGGAAATGAGGGCGAAAAGTTGAAAAGACTTTCATCTTCGCTGCTGGTGTTTTGGCACTCATCAGTTGAATGAAAAAATCAGTCATCTCTTTGTTATAAAGAAGTGGCATTTGAGACATGTTCTCAACTCCACCAGCAAATATAAGATCACTTCTACCAGAAGCAATTTTCACATAGGCCTGAGAGAGAGCTTCCATACCTGAAGCACAATTTCTATGAACAGAGTAACCGGAAGTTTTTTTATCAAGACCTGCTTCTAGAGCAATTACACGCCCCACGTTTGGATACTTAGCGGGAGTTCCAGTGTTACCAATAATGACTTCATCAACTTCATCAGTTGGAATACCATGCTTATCCACTAAGTGACGAATGAGATAATGACCAAGATAAGGGGCCGCAACTTCTTTTAAATCATCTCCGGCCTTAACTTGAGGTGTTCTTTTACCATCCACTAGATAAACAGCTTTCATACCGATAATTCCTTTGAAAGGGATAATTAATTTCAAGGATTATTCTAGTAGATTAATGTGAATAAATTAAGGCAAAAACACTTTGGTCAGGATTAAAAGTAAAATCCCCTGCCAACTGGTTGGTCAGGGGATTCTATTCGAGGATTGATTACTTGACTGAATTAGAAGGCTACAATAGCTCCGACAAAGATACTAAGTGCATGAGCGCTAAGGATCTCGTCTCCAAGCTCTTTAAGACGTCTTTGGTCTGGGTTATAGAATGGGTTTTTAGACTCATCATTCCCAAAAGATCCGCCAAGGCCTGTTAAGTAATTTGCTTCAAAGTTAAGACCAAATGATGGAGTGATCATGATCTCTGTACCTAGAGAGACATTACCAGTCACATAAGTTGTCTTATAATTTTCATTACCAAAGTTGTTATAACCGTAACTCCAAGAGTTATTTTGAGCATACTTTAAATCCGCTCTGTTGATACCAACTCCTGCACCAATATAAGGACGGAATCTTTCACCTTTAGTAATAAAGAACTTACCATAAAGATCTAGACCCATTGTCTTAAATTCAATTTCACGACCCTGCTGACCAAAATGATTATAGTAGCCAGGGTTCCAGTTCATATTTGTGAACATAGAATTGGCAAAGTCTTCAGTGCTTAATTGACTAAAATTAAATCCAACACCAAGAGCTACTCTATCAGTGATATTGGCCTCAATTTTTAGACCTGCTGATAAAGAAGCTTCAAGCTCTTCTTTGTCACCGTTATAAGAAGTACCACCTGCATAAGGAAGAACTTTGATTGACTCAAAAGTTTTCTTCTCAGGAGCAGCTTCTACCGTTTTTTGAATAACAGGAGCTGCTTGTTGAGTATTCACTTCTTGCTGCTCAACTGCCTCTCTTGCTTTCTTTTGATAGCGCTTCATATATGGCTCACACTCTCTGTCAGTGGATTCTTCCATAATACAACGAAGC
>CAYWMU010000226.1:0-4457 GCA_964459395.1 uncultured Bacteriovorax sp. | reverse complement strand
GTTAGGAAGGACTTTTTTACACCCAATATCTACACTGACCAAAGTGACAAATAGGATATTTGCTTGTTGTTACTCATTTAAGCCGTTTAAGAAGCTATTCAATTGGGATTTGTGAAACATTTAGATTTTATCGAACGTGACAAATACTTATATTGTGTTATGGTTTTAACATGCACTATATTTTTCCATTTGAGGAGTTGCTAAGATGATTAGAGAAAATAGTGATAATTATGCACTATGGGATGAATTTCTAGAAACATGGCCTTTAGAGCGGGTCAAAAATATGACATTACCCGAATATACAAGTGCTGGCTCTAAAGATACCTTTACCTATTGGATAGAGAGCAAACTTGATCAGATGGGAAGTATTTGGGGAGGTTCTGCATTCAAATTTGGGATATATTCTCGAAATGAAACCGAAGAAATGGAGTCTAGTGGAAATAGATTGTATACCCACAACTATGGTTGGCATAAAAAATATGGAGAGACCCCAGAAGAAGCATTTGTAACAGTCAAAAACGAAGTTCTTAAAACTATTAAAGCAGCAATGAAGGGTGAACTTGAGCAGATTGATGATATAGATTTAGGTCATGCTTATAAATGGAAAATTGCATTCCATTATCAAGATAGAGATGATTTAACTATTCTTCCGGCTTATAAGCAAGAGATGTTGCTAGCTGTTTTAAAAAGTGAAAAGAAGATACCTGCATCAAAAATCTATCGCACTCTTCTTTCGCGGCGTCCTGAGGATAAAGATATATTGACGTATGGCGTGGAACTCTGGAAGGAATATTCTGAAATGCCAAAGATATGGAAGGTTTCCCATGGAAAAGTGGACTTCACTTTTGAAGAACGGGAAAAATATCTCAATCAATCATGTATAACAGTAGCTAAAAGTACAAAAAAAGGTCAGGGAGAGGCTTTCGCTCAGGAGATGAATCCTGGTGATTATTTTTATCTTTGCCACGGAAACGATGAGGGAATTGTTCTTCTTGGCAGAATTACAACAGAAGCTACTGTAGGTGATAAAGGAGAAAATTGGTTAGAGCGATCGTATGAGGTTATTAAAAAACTCGATTCACCACGTAGATACAATGGTATTAACAAGGGATGGGCTCCAAACTATAACTCAACTGTAAAGAAGGTGAAACCCAATGAACTAGGTTTATTTGAAGAACAAATTCTTAAAAAATATTTTGATATGAAATTATCTGATTTGGAAGGGATTGCCGAGAATGGCGATAAGAAATCCTTTGACTCTTTAATACAAGAAACGCCTGAATTTGAAGCCCTAGGACTCAATATAATTTACTATGGCCCTCCGGGAACAGGGAAAACATTTAAATTGATATCCGAGGTAAAAAAATTTTTTGAGGAAGACAACTTCACTCCACAATCACAATCAGAAAGGGCTATGATTATCGTTGAAACAAATGATTTAACATGGTGGCAAGCCATTGCTCTTGCTCTCTTGGATAGTAGTGAGCCAATGAATCTTGGAAGAATACAAGAGCATCCGATTTTGAAAGCAAGAATAAAGCTTTTCAGTAGTAAACAGCCAATAATTCAAATTTTGCATCATTTGCAGACTCATACTCAAATAAACTGTCCTAATGTAAGTTATTCTGTTACTTCTCCACCACATATTTTTTATAAAGACGAGAACTCACTTTGGTCTGTCAATCGGGATTTAATAGAATCTTTGTGCCCCGAACTTCTTGAGCTGTTGAACCAATATCAGAATAGTGAAGTGCTTTTAAATTCAAATAGGTATGTGTTTACAACATTCCATCAATCATTAAGCTACGAGGATTTTGTTGAGGGAATTAAACCTATAATGGATAATTCCGTAGCGTCCAATCTTTCTTATCAAATTGAGCCTGGTATATTTAAGCGAATTGCATTGAGGGCAGAATCTAATCCAGATAAAAAGTATGCTATATTTATTGATGAAATAAACCGAGGAAATATTGCTTCTATTTTCGGAGAATTAATTACCTTAATAGAAGAGGATAAGCGAAAAGGTGCGGAAAATGAAGTAACAGTTATACTACCATATTCAAAGGAATCATTCTCAGTTCCACAAAACTTATTTATATTTGGAACTATGAATACGGCTGATAGAAGTATAGTTGCTTTAGATTCGGCTCTGAGAAGACGGTTTAAATTTATTGCGTGTAATCCAGATCCAACAATTATTGAGCAGCCTTATGATTTAACAGTAAACCTTCAGGAACTGTTAACAGTGATTAATCAACGAATTACTATGGTTTTAGATAGGGATCACTGTATAGGTCATTCTTATTTTATGGAAATTATAAAAGCTCCCGACTCTCTTGAAGCATTGAGAGCTGTATTTAGCAAGGAAGTCATTCCTCTGTTGGAAGAGTATTTCTCAGGAGATTTGGAACGAGTAGGGATGATTCTTGGAGATCGGTTCGTTCAACTATCAGAAGACTTAAATGGAGAAATTTCACTGGCTCCAGGGGGTTGGGATTTTCCTTTGGAACCAAAAGGTGTCTATGTATTAGCAGATATAGATAGTTTAGGAGCAACAGATTTTGAGTCTATATATGAAAACGCCTAAAACAATCCAAGTATTCGAATACGACGTACTGCGTATAGGGCAGCAAGGATTCTCTAAAGATCATTTTGAACGTCTTTCAATTTACCATGAGAAACAGCAAAGTCCCTTTTTCTCACTCGGGTACAATGCCATTCACTTTTCTAATTTTGTTGGCGTGTTTCAAGTTAATGATCTAGTTATTGAAGTACTGCCTAAAACCGGCAGGAGTAATGATACAGAATTATGGCGAAATGTATTAATAGATATGTTGAAGATAAGTGGATTTTTAAATATAAGATCTACATCTGTAGCAAATCTTAGCTTACGTGGAGGGAACTTATTAAATTTTTTCTTCGAAGTCTATTTGTCCTATTGTCGCAACATTATTAGTGAAGGATTATTACGCAGATATCGTTTAGAAAATCACAATCATAATTCTCTGAAAGGTCGTATCATTTTTAGTAAACAACTAAAGCATAACCTTATCAGAAAAGATCGGTTTTACACAAACTGTCAAGAATACACAATAGACAACATATACAATCAAATACTCTTCAAAGCACTAAGGATATTGTCTTTAGTTTCAACAAACTCAGCTCAGAAAAGAGATGCAAACTTTTTGGTTCAATATAACGATGGCATTAATGATATTCACTGTACTCAATATACTTTTACAAGACTTAATTACGAAAGATCGACGGAACGATACCGTGCTGCTTTGAGGCTTGCAGAACTAATAATTCTTAACTATCAGCCAGATCTAAAGGGTGGTTCTAAATCTGTATTTGCTATTCTATTTCCCATGGAGGCTTTATTCGAATCCTATGTGATACAAATGTTGTTCTTTGCATCAAGAAAAACACCATCCATAGAAGTTTTGCCCCAAAAAAGTAAAGACTTCTGGAGGACAGATGGAAATAGACCCAGAAGGGTAAGACCAGATATTATCCTTAAATGCAAAAATAATAAGAAGCTGGTTATTCTTGATACTAAATGGAAACTCCCCAAAAATAACGTACCAGCTGACAGTGATCTGAAACAGATGTTCGTTTATAATAAGCTTTTCAATGCAGAGTCAAGCAACCTCGTCTATCCTGAAGTAACACCAATTAATAATAGGAAAGGAACGTTTGTTGGATCTGAACATGGCAATTGCTCAATGTGGTTTGTGCCAATCATTGATCCAAAAGAGAATAGATTGAATAAAAATCTAGGGGAAATAATATTCTCCCAAACAATGTAAGTATACACTGTAACGACTTCGTCTTAAACTAATTTTTCTGCCTTTAACCTCTAAAGTGTATAGAGTTGTGTCTTATTTGGTTCCTACTTTCCTAAAGCCATTAAACTCTTAAAAGTGATTTATAGTGCGTTTACTCTATAAAAGTTCAAATCTTTCATCCCAAAAGAAAAAAGCTTGTGGCATTAGCTAAACATCACAAATGATGGGGTTGTTGTGTTGAAATGAAACCGACTCACAGAATTGTTGACTCGAAGCATTCCAAATCAAGTGAAACGGTTGTGAACTCAACAAAAAAATTCTATTGATAGCTTGTTTCTTATAACGAAGGATATTAGATTTACAGCCCATCTGCTGTACACTGTACTAGGTTTTACTGGAGGAGGTAGATTCAACGGTGGGGACTATTGTTTCTCTTATGATTTTATTACGATTGGCGAATATTTTGGAAAAGACTCTCTCTCTGTTGTAAGAATATTGAAAAATAGAATAGAGACAATAATTTCAAAGTGATTAACGGGAAGTTGAGAAGCATTGAGTCTTTAAAACTTTCGATTTATGAACTGACATGGTACTCTACTTGTGAAGGAGTGTGCTTGTGGCTGTCCCTGTAAAACTTGAAGGGCTTTCTCAACATCTCGAATCAATACC
>CAYWMU010000225.1:0-4523 GCA_964459395.1 uncultured Bacteriovorax sp. | reverse complement strand
TACCCCCTAAAAAACCGTACCCCTTTTTAATTCTAAAAAGGGGCATTTTAGGGACTTAACCATATGAAATTTTTCGGAGAGCGGACGCTGGCAGATAAACATTTCTAAGGAGGAAATATGACCAGAGCGACGCTTAAAGAAAAGATCAATCTCTCTCATGCAAAGGCCCTAAAGCGAGCAAGAGAGATGATGAAGGTTACTCGTATTGAAATGGCCAGGAGGCTTAATTTAAGCCTTGAAGCAGTTAAAAAATACGAGAAAGGAGGCGCTGTAATTGATGAGAGGAAAATCCAAAAATATATTGAGGCCCTTGATCTCTCGCAAGAGGATTACCAGAAGATTAGAAAGGGAAAAGGAATTTCACGGAACAGGAAAAAAAAGACTGTTTTTACTAACCAAGAGAGGCGCAGTTATCAAAGGATTATTACAAAAGAGGTCAGAGTTTTAAGAGTCTTGAGAGAGATGAAGAATCTATCCCAAGATCAAGCTTCTTCATTGTGTGGCTACTCTCGCCCAAGCATCGGGCATATTGAAAATGGGCGTATTACCTTAGATCAAAGTCGAATTGAGCACATTATAGAATCTTATGAGTATCCCATGAGTGAATTTCATCGCCTCATGCGTGAAGAAATCATCAGGGATGAGATATTAAGTCAGGCCTTCGAGACTATGAAACAGCTTCCTGAGGATAAGCTTAAAATAGTAAGTAGTCTTCTTCAGAGTTTTTAGGAGTATCATGAGAAATATCCTGACAATCCTTTTAACAGTTCTTTGCTTAAAATTTATCAATGCTATTTGGTTTCTCGTTAAACCCTTCTTCTACCTCTACTTTCTCTGGGTAGGAATGAGAATAGCTAGCATCTTCATCTTTTACTAAACTGCATTGGCCTTAGAGGTTTTACTAAGTCTCTTAGGTCAATTTCATTCTTTGCTTACGTCATTTCCAGTGATCCCAACAGACCTTAAGGGTGACTTCTTCAAATAGTCAAAGTAATCCTGATTATTAAATGATATCCAATGAGTATCTCTTTACTCAAAAGATAGATACAGCTTTTTAAAGTTTTGGTCTAACTAGCCGAAAAGTATAGCATGAAAATTATCTATCTTCTAATGATATTACTTCTTACTAACTGCAACTCAAATGAGAATTCAGTAAATTCAGAATCAGCGAGCAATCCTAGTTCTACTTCACATAGTATACCTCCGAAAACTAACTCTGATACAAATAAGGTTTCTAAAATTAAGTTTAAGGATGTTTCTTCGGGACCTTTCACTGTCTGTGGTATTTCAATGGATGATAAGATACTATGTTGGGGTCAAAATCTTTATGGCTCGTTAGGCAGAGAGGGATTCGAGCAGTACTCATCATCCACCCCAGAAATAACTTCTTACTTTAAGAATAAAGTTTTGAAGCCTACATCACTATCAGTTGGTGACGGACATAATTGTTTCGTTGATGGACTTTCAAATAAACCATATTGTTGGGGGATATCAGCTAAAGGTTCTTCCAGTACAGGACTTCATAGTTCTTTTGAACCTCAAGAAATATTACTTAATGATCAATCCATATTTGCAAAAGCTACGTCCGTGTCAAGTGGGAATGATGTTTGTTCAATTACACTCGATAAAAAATTATATTGTTGGAAAAGAGGACAGTTTTATGATGGAGAATTAAAACACCCTGCTCAAGCTGTAATGAGTGAAGGCGCCCCTTTGTCTAATATTGTTCAAATCTCTGCAACAGGTAGGACTAAATGTGCTGTTACTTCCGAAGGTTATGCATATTGCTGGGGCAATGGTGTTTATCCTCTAGGTACTCGTAAGAAGTCTTCGCAACCACTTAAAGTACTAGACCCTCAAGGAGAACAGTATTTAAGTAATGTCGCTTCAATTTCAACCAACGATGGAAGAACTATATGTGCTGTAACATTCAATGGCTCTCTCTATTGCTGGGGAGGTAATCATGGAGGGCAAATTGGAAATGGGACTAATGAAGGTACTGATTTCCCTGTAAGAGTCATTGGCCAAAACAGATCCGGTTTCTTAGAGAATGTTAAGCAAGTATCTGTTGGAGAGTCTGTTGCATGTGCAGTAACTAAGGATGGCAAGGCATACTGCTGGGGGAATAATATTGCTTGGTCTCTAGGTGATGGAACCCAGCTAAACTCTTTCTCTCCTAAGAGAGTTAAAACTTCAAGTAGTAGCTATTTAGAAAATGTTCAGAAAATTGTGGTTGGGACTCAGCATACTTGTGCCATTGATATAGCTGGTGATATATACTGCTGGGGAATGAACTCTAGCGGGCAATTAGGTCAAAGAAATGTTACTTATACACCCGTGCCATACGCAACGAAAGTTGAAGCTCATTAACTTCAATGTCAAATATTAGTATTAGTCATTTTTTTTATTCTTTGGTTGCTGATGCAGAAACAGGAGTCATTTCTTATCCGATAAATTCTGCGGTAGAAACTGTTATAAAGTTTGCTTGCACTTCAGTTCAAAAGAAGCGCTTCGAACGAACAATGGACTCTTTGGCCAATAGCTTAGTAGACAAGAGAGAGTTAAATCTAAGCGAGATTAAAAGTTTCTTTGAATGGATTAATTCCAGTGAGAAAAAACAGAGTTTCTTTCATGATACAATGAGAGCAGCTCTTCATACAAACTCTGTAGTGTCTCAAGTCGCTATTGGTATATTAGTCGCCCGATCTTATAAACAATTCAATATAGATTTTGAGACATCTGTTTTATATCGTGCCTTAGATGGTTTAGATGATTTTGAAGTTGATGTTTTATTAGATTTCCTCCAAGTTTCTTCAGTCGAGCTAAGACCTGGAGAGTATTTAAAATATACTAAGGAGCAAATTACTGAGCTCGCGAACATTAGACAGACATCAGTAGAAAGCATTAAGAATCATCTCCATATAACAATTAATCTGATGTGTTCAAATAGGATACTTTCCCCTATGCCAAGTGTGTATTCTACTTATAAACATACAGCTCTCGCTCAAATAAACTCAATAACCTTACTAACTATTAATTTAATGAAAGAGGCAAAGGCTATGATTGATAGCAAAAGATTTTGATAAAGACTCAGTTAGTAAGCTTTAAGACAAGGTTTGATATCGCTAATAAACAAAATCTTTATGTTCATTCAATTGTAAATACTTCATATAAATCATCCAATTCGGGTTTGAGTGTTTTTAGACGATTAAGTGATTCTTGGTGCATAAGGAGAAGAAGGTTTAATTGTTGGAACGAACATTTCTGGCAAAAGCCCCGTTTTTGGAGTTGGTCTTGATGAGAAAGAGGAAAAGATTAAACCTATCCTAACTCTCGATGAGGTAAGACAATTTCTATTAGAGGCCAAAATTCAAAAGCATCCATCTTGAGGAGGCCTTAAATTGCCTCCTCAAGGCTTTTAACTTACTGTAATAACGCAAAATAAACTGGATAGAGACAAAAAAGTGACAATATGTTATACTTCTTTTGTCCCTTAAACCAGGTGGAATAATATGATGAACTTAAAAGAAACGATTAACTTCAAGACTCTTAGAGAGAAAGGCCCCGCAGCTATTGATGTGAAGGGTGATGAAGTTGTTCAAGTGATCAGTAAGGGATCTGAAATCAAAGTGATTATTTCTCAAGAGCACTACCTAAATCTTCTAGCGGCATATAACCAGATGCTTGTTAGGGCCGGTGTGAAGAAACAAGAAACTGTTGATATTGAAGAGCGCTTGCAATCATTTGAAGAACGACTTTCTAAAGTAATGAAAGTCGCTGAGGAAGAAGAGGAAGGTCGCAAGTGGCACGATGGACAAAAGACGGTTGGGAGCTACTAGAAGGCATTGCCTTTAATGCTTACGCATTCACTGGCTTCAAGGCTTCTGCCTTGAGAGTGATGACTGATGCTAACCGCATTACTAATTTAGTTGTAGCAAATCCCGGTATCGGAAAGAATATTAAAAATATGTTTGGTGAAGATCGTTATTGGCATCCATTTCATGACGGCAAAGTTTTGATTTGGAAGCTGGATGATGAGGGAGTGCTTTTTGTTGGGGCGTTTTATTCATTGCCTGGAGAATTATTTTTATGAGTTATGTAAAAGGCAAATCAAAAGATCAAATCCTTGAAGATATGCCGAAGACAGCTAGAGTTGGATCTCATATTCATGAGCAGCAGAAAATGGGGATTATTGTTAGGAGTACTGAAGATATTGAGAAGGCACTTAATAGTTTGACTGCTTCTCTTGATAAAAGTTCCAAGCAAGCAGATATTCTGTCTAATCGAGTTTTCTGGTTAAATCTAGTGATTGCACTGGCTGCAATCACTGGTGTTGCGATTGAATTAGTTAAATTAATTAAGGGGAACTCTTAATAATATGAATTTAGATGAATTCCTAAAAAGATTAAAAAATTTATTGCCTGAAGAAACGGTCTATCTGTGTAAACACATTTATGATGTGAATGTTATTACCAATGACAATACTTTTACACCCTCCAAAATGGAGAATGAATTTCAAAAAA
>CAYWMU010000224.1:0-4528 GCA_964459395.1 uncultured Bacteriovorax sp. | reverse complement strand
CTGGAGAACTTGGCAAAGATTGAAAAACTTTTTATCTCAACGTTAAAAGAAGCAGTCGTTAAAGGGATAACAGAAGAAGAGCTCGTTAAAATTAAAAATCAGTACATCTCTTCGAAAGTATATGAACGGGAATCTATTGAATCCTTCTCTTTTAGTTTGGGCCATGGATTTGCTCAATCTGGAAATATCTATTGTGAAGATGCGTTTATAGAGAGAATTCACAACACAACTTTAGATGAAGTTAAAACTGCTCTCGTCGAGATATTGAAAAAAAGCTCTCACTTTAATTTACAGGTTCCAAAAGGTCAGATTAAACCTCAAATTGAAAAAACTTTAAAAACTTGGCAGAAGAACATCTCTGTTCTTTCTAAAACAAAAATCAAAACTCAGAAAAACTCACTAATAACTTCAGAGTTTGATCCTGCAGTCAAAGTCACCGAAATAAAGCCTGGAATTAAGTTTATTTATCGTCAAAATAAACTCACTCCTACTTTTGTTCTTCATGCTTATCTCAAAGGCGGTCAGTCAGCTGAGACTGCTCGTACTGCTGGCGCTCATCATCTTTTAAGTCGACTCATCAGTTATGGTTACCAAGGATGTAAATATGAAAAACTAAAAAGCGAACTTGAGTTTGTTTCAAGTTACCTTACTGGTTTTTCGGGTAAGAATGCTTATGGAGTTACACTCCATGGCCAATCAAAAGATTTTGGAATGCTCACGAATCACTTCTTTGGTACTTTGAAAAAGCCAGAGTTTCCTAAAAAGTTTTTTGAGCATGAAAGAAAAATTATTCTTCGAGCTATCGATAATCAAAAAGAAGATCCGATGAAGCAAGCTTTCAAAAAGTATTACAGCTTTGTTTTTAAAGATCATCCTTACTCGCTGGATATCGCCGGAACTCCGCAAACTTTAAAAAGTTTTACTCCTACAAGCTTTGTCCGCCTTCATTCTTATAACTTAAAGAAATCTGAAATTGTTTTCACTTATTCAGGGGATCAAGACTACCACTCCGTTTTAAAGATGATTACAGAGATGACTAAGGATCTTCCTGCTCGTACTCCGATTAAGAAGTTAAAGAAAAAGCCAAACCCTGTTGTTGGAAAATCAGAGTCTCTTCATTTTGATCGTGAGCAAACTCAGATCATTATTGGGAAGCCCGCTTTCCCAATCGGTAAAATTGAAGATCTCTATCTTAAAATGATTACAGCACATTTATCTGGTCAAAGTTCAGACCTTTTTGTCGAAGTACG
Source organism: uncultured Bacteriovorax sp. (assembly GCA_964459395.1). Taxonomy (GTDB): domain Bacteria; phylum Bdellovibrionota; class Bacteriovoracia; order Bacteriovoracales; family Bacteriovoracaceae; genus Peredibacter. Next base: position 3,278 of record CAYWMU010000224.1, on the reverse strand, counting down.
GGATCGCCAGGGACTGTGTTATTCAGTATCTCCCATTCATATCTCGGCTCTAGAAGCTGGTTGTTGGGGAATCTACATTGGTTCAGGAAGTGATAAAACAGAGAGCGCAATTAAGGCCATCATGAATATTCTCGATGACCTCGCAGAGAATGGGATTTCCAAGAAAGAATTTGATCGTATCAAAACGATGATTGATGGACAGACTCTTTTAGGAATTCAAACTAATGAAGACTATGCCCAAGTATATTCAATTCCAGTTCTTCATAATCTCGGTCTTGATCATGCTCACAAAAATAATGTCATGATAAGAAATGCCAAGTATGAAGACTTTCAGAAGTTTTTGAAAAAGTTTATGAAAGGAAAATGGAATATTATTAAAGCAGGAAAAGCTTAAACTATAAGGGCCTCATCAGAGGCCCTTTTTAATCTCTTTTAACTAACTTTCCTTTCAACAGAATAAAGCTCATCAAATGAATACTTCGTTTGCGATTTGAAGTTTTCAATTGAAAACTTCTTCAAAAGTAAGCTGAGCCCATCAAAGCCTGTCGCAAGCATGTGATAAAAACTTGGAATATCCAGATACTGGGGAGAAAGATTATTTAATCTCTCGTAAGAATTTTTTCCTAAATGGATATAGTAACTTGGATCTACGATCTTCTTTTTAATTGAGTCACTAAAGTAACCTGTTACAAGTAATGACGTGTCTGCTACGTCTCTCAAGACCCTTACTTGCTCAGCATGGGAGAGGTCTCGAGATTCTAAAAGCTTTAACCCCAAAATCTTTTCCTTAACTTTACCCTCCTGCACTTCGAAATAGTCCTCTGAAAGTGAAAGTCTCTCTAACAACTCTGAAGAGTAATAAATAAGAGAATCAGGCATTGGACAGACAGATTGAGCGTTGATTGTTGAAAGAGATTCGAAGAAAAAGGCTTTAAGACTAGGACTGAGAATAAGTTTTGAGTCGGTTTGGGACATACTGTTTCCTCCTCACACCTCATATTATACCATATAACAGTTGATCATTTTGAGATGGAATAATTTTCCTTCACCTTAATTCTGAAAGAAATATTAATGATTTACACTATTATATAATGATGAACCGCTTGAAATTAGTATTTGCCATCGCTCTTCTTATTGTAGCTCTGCCGCTTTGGCGCTTTATTGATATGGTTGCATGGTTCGAGATCGATAAAAGTTATTCAATCATTGCTTTAATGATTTGGAGCTTTCTGTTCCTTATCGTTCCAATTTCTTTAGTTTTTAAACGATTTCTTGTTCCTGCCCTTATCCTTAACTTTTGCTTTGCTGTCTTGGTCTATTTCTTTGTCCCTAACTTTTCATCAGCAAGTTTAGACTCTCCTGAAAGTAGACATTGCTCTCTTTTAAATTACTCAGGTTTCTTTTATCCCTTTAAAGCTCTTATGCCTCAAGCCCATGAAGATGACCTGCTTATTCGAAATCAAATTTGCTGGGCACGAAAAATTTCAAAGTCTATTCCTGATGGCCTGAATAAACATGAGGCACAAGTTTATCTCAATCTCGTCGAAGAAAAGCTTCTTCTACCTGAAATCAAATGGAAGTCCACTCTTCCATTTTTTATACCTATCTACCTTCAGTTTAATGAAACTGATATTCCTAGTTTAAAAGCACAAAAGTTTTGGAACGATCATTACACGGCAGAAATTCAGGAACGAGATTATAATTTTCTGAGTTACCCACATTCTGATTATATTAAGTGGGAATATGGTCTGGTGGAAAAATATTGGGCAAAGTTTATCGACGGTTTAGAAATTGAAGAAATTCGCATTGAACCAGTTGAGATTAAATTCCAAGTTAAAGATCGAGAGGGGCCCTAAGACCCCTCTATCTATTTACTCTTCGATTTCAATCATTAAAAATCCTGCTTCTAGCGCCTGACCTTCAGTAATATTTACTGATTTGATCACACCATCAGCTCCGGACTTAATCTCATTTTCCATTTTCATAGCTTCAAGAATGAGAACGGTCTCTCCCTTGGCCACTGAGTCGCCTACTTTCTTAAAGATCTTTACAACCTTACCAGGCATCTGAGTGATGAGGGCCCCTGCTCCACCTTTATTAAGACCTGATGGCTTAAAACCACGATAGACCTTAAAAGTTTGAGAGTTGGAAATAAGAGTTTCATTTACTCCAAGACTTGCAAGCTTCTTCCAAGAAATGCCATCAAATGAATAAAAGTTTTTCCCGGCCAACGTTCTTGTGAACAGCTGCTTCTTTTCACCTTCGTGAGTAAATTCAAACACACCATTTTTTTGGAGTTCAACATCAATGCTAAATTCTTCCATATCTTGGTTTAGAAAATAGTATCTCACTTGTTACCTCCTAATTGATTCATTTCAATGGCAGCAATTTTAACCATGAATGCTTCAGTACTCTCTTGAGCAGCTACTTTTTCCTGAGGTTTAACTGTACCAATATAGCTGGTTGAATAATTACCATTAACAAAGGTTTCTTCTTCCAGAATAACTTTATGAAGAGGAATATTTGTTTTAAGCCCATCAATCACTAAGCCATCAAGAGCGGCCTTAACCTTACGAAGGGCAACCTCACGGGTAAGTCCTTTAGAGATTAACTTTCCAATCATCGGATCGAAATCTGGAGTAATTGTAAACTTAGGATAGATACAATGATCAAAGCGAATACCTGTTGGGAAAGTCGTCTCAAATCCTGCAACCATTCCAGGTGCCGGAAGCATTGAGATCGGATCTTCCGCACAAATTCGAAGTTCGATCGAGTGACCTTGAATTCTAATTTCATCTTGTGATTTAAAATCTAGTGGCTCACCAAATGCTGCTTTAATCATATTAGCAACAAGATCCACTCCAGTGATCTCTTCAGTAATAGGATGCTCAACTTGAATACGAGTATTCATCTCAAGGAAGTAAAACTTTTTATCTTCTCCCATAATGAACTCAACAGTTCCAGCTGAGTCGTAGTTAACAGCGCGAGCAAGTTTCACGGCCGTTTCACAAATATCCTTACGAACAACTTCATCACTTCCAATAAATGGAGAAGGCGCTTCTTCAATAATTTTTTGGTGACGACGCTGAACAGAGCATTCACGCTCAAACACATGAAACACATTTCCTTTTTTATCAGCAAGAATTTGCACTTCAATGTGATGAGGATTGAGAATATATTTTTCAACTAAGAGACCAGGGTAATTAAACGAACTCTGGGCTTCACGTCGAACAGCTTCGAAGTTAGCTTTCACATCTGCTTCGGAGTAACAAGGTCTC
>CAYWMU010000223.1:0-4532 GCA_964459395.1 uncultured Bacteriovorax sp. | reverse complement strand
CGGACCACTTAAGCTTTTCTTCCCACACAAGGGCCTCTAGTTCATTAGGTGTGAACTCCTTGATGGCCAAAATAATGTCTTCTCCATCAGGATTGGGTAGCTTGTCTTTAACTAGGTTTTCGGCAACAAAGAAATATTGGGATGAATTAATTGTCCCGCTAGAGTTGATGGTAAGGAGAGGGGTGAGTTTTTCTGCTCGGTAGCCAACCTCTTCTTGCATTTCTCTTTGAGCATTTTCAAGAGGAGTTCCCAGATCAGGTTCAAGAATTCCAGAAACTGGTTTAAGACGGATATTGGGAGTTTCGTGAGGTCTAACTTCTTCGATCAGAACAATCTTGCCTTCATCGGTGATAGGGAAAACAATCACACCATCAGGAACAAAGCATCTCTCCCAAATGGCATTATTCATTTCTTCTTCGGTTACTCGAATTATCTGTCCCTTATAAACTTCTTTTTGCATTAAATGTCTCCAGAATGCTTGCTACTTTTTTACCAATGAGCTTATTAATTTCATGTTTCGTCTCCGGCACGGCTTCCCAATGAGACCAAGGAGCAAGATGTTTTACCTTATCAAAGTTGTTCAAAGATGACTCCATAGAAACAATATCATCTTCTTTTCCATGAAGGCCAACAAGAGGGAAATGCATCTTTTCTTGAATCAATGTATCCCGAAATTCGCAGCCAAGCCCGATGACAAGTTCTGTGTTGGGATGGTCTAGCCCGACCAGTGGTGCAAGGTATCCACCTTGAGAAAAGCCAATGATGGTTAAAGGAAGAGATGAAGGGTTATATAGTTTAAGGAGTTCGGCTAACCAACTGCGCGCCATATCTTGGTTGAGAAAATATTGGCCTGTGCTGGAGTCATAAAAGTACCAACTAAAGCCGTAACTAACTCCCAATTCTGATCTTCTTGGAAGAGGGAAAGGAGCATTGGGGGCGAGAATCAAGGCATCATCTGGAAGATAAGGGGAGAGTTTTCTGAAAATTCTTTTTCCTCTTTCCGACAAGCCATGGAGAAGTAATATAACTTTCTTTGGATTTTCAGGAGAGTGCAGGCTCATTTCAAACTGAGCGAGTGCTCTAACCTCAACTTTAGTGGTGGTTTCTTGTAAAAAGTTCACAATATGCACTCCTTTCAACATTTGAGCCTTAAGATCTCCTAAAATAGCTTCATTGGAAGCAGGAGTCAGTTATGAATTTCAAAAAGTTTAAGATCATTAATTCAAATGCTAGTTCAGTTGATCAAGAGGAAGTTGATATCCTATTCAATTTGGATCATATCATCTCTATAAAACCTATTAGAATTGCAACACCTGATCAGATCATTAACGGTTTTTGGATTCGCACCACTAATGGGAAAAAATATCGTGCTTCAGAAATCCCTAGTGAGTTACTTGACTTGATTGGGGCAGAATATCAGGGAAAAGTGAACTTAGGCGCTATGGATGAGCAACCATTTGCTCAATAAACTCTCAATTTAAATTCACCTCAGGCGATAAGTTAATTAACCCTGAGGTGAGTATGTTCAATTTTATCACACGTTTTTTTCAGCCTAACACCAACCCTCAACGTGAATTTCGCCAAAACTTCAAAACTTACTTTTTCTCCCAGCCAGAGCATGCTTGGTTTGATGAACAAATAAAAAATCATTTTGAAAAACTTATCTCTCATCTTCCCACTGGTGTACTGAAGCATTTGATGACTGAGCAACCTTTGCAATTTATCCAATCTAAAGACTTTAGTCTTGGGATGGAGATGACAAGTTACATCGTTATCTTTCCAGAATTTGAAAACCTCATACGATCCAATAAAAAAGCCGCCGTGGCCTTCTTAGCACAAGAAGTGGCCCTTCTCTTACTTGAGAGTCATGAACCTCACCTCGATGAACTTACTCGTGAACTTGAAGCGGATAAGTTTGTCTCTGATCTAGGATTCACCTTCGAGCTTGAAGATCTCCTCTTGATGCTTGATGAATCAGTGGAGAAGAGAGTGAGGCTTTGTTATTTGTCGAGTCATCATTTTTCGAATTAATTCTTCTCTCTCTTTTTCAGGAAAAATTGAGTTAAGAACATAGCTTCAAAGCCGTTGAGGTACTAAGTTCTTACAAAAGGAAGAGAAATGAGGATTATCGTAATGTGCCTATCGGTATTGTTAGTGTCTTGTTCTGGTTTAAACACGTCTCAAAAAAGAGAGTTTAAAGATTGGAAAGCTTCTGGTCTCGCTGAAGAGACAAAAAGTGAAGGGTTAGCAGCAGGATTAAACGTTCTTCCAGGATTCGGAGACTTTTATAATGGAAACGTTGGTTTAGGAGTTGTAAATCTTTTAACTTGGCCTTTCTCTATTCTGTGGGCACCTATCGGAGGAGCGACAGGAGCAGAAGAGGTCAACTATTATGACACTAAAGCGGCCATAACAAGGTATGAGAAAAATAAAGATGCTACACTCAGTTCTTTATTGCATGCTTTTACAACTCAACAAATTTCTAAAGAACAGTATATCTTTCTAAGTAACAAGGTTAAGACGCAATCGTTACAAGAATTTACAAAAGCAAAAGAGTATCATGAAATGATCGGTGGACATGAATTCTTACGAAACCCTGCAAACATACAGCAATAAAGTTTAGGGGCCTTCATGGCCCCTTTTTTCGAACTAAAAATAAGATTAAATTTAGTACACATGATTGAGCGCATGACCTCATACTTAGCTCCAAAATTTAAGGGAGTAATTTATGAGAAAATTATTATGTCTGACTGTTCTTATGACTCTAAGCTCATCTGCCTTCTCTGCAAGGTATGGAGCAGCTGGATGCGGTCTCGGCTCTGTCGTCTTTGAAAATGATCAGACTTGGTGGAAGCAAGTTCTAGCTTCGACCACGAACGGAACTTCTGGAACTCAAACTTTCGGTATCACTTTTGGTACATCAAATTGCGATGCGCCTACTCCTTTAAAAGTTACTCAAGCTCAAGCCTACGTCGAAGCGAACAAAGTTGCATTGGCCAATGATATTGCTCGAGGGAGTGGGGAATCAATTAGAGGACTTTCAAAGGTGTATGGTTGTTCCGATTCCAATTCTTTTGGCAGAGATCTCAAATCTAACTACGAAAATATTTTTAGTTCCCAAGTAGTGGGAGCCGCTCAGATTACACGTGGGATTACTGCTGTAGCTAGTGAGTCATGTGGGATTAATATTTAAGACAGGATTAGTCCGGTATTATAAAGTTTAAACAAGTTGATCCAGATTTCATAACCAGTTATCATTTTTAAATTAACCAACCTAATTGGAGATAAAAATGAAAAAACTATTCATTGTTCTTGCTGTTGCACTTATGACGACATCATCTTTTGCTGCGAAATATGGTGCAGCTGGATGTGGTCTTGGATCAATGGTATTCGAAGGTGATCAAACTTGGTGGAAACAAGTACTAGCTGGTACAACTAACGGTACAGGTTTTCAATCAGTAGCAATCACAATTGGTACTTCTAACTGTGATGCCCCAACTCCTTTCAAAGTAACATCTGCTCATGCTTACGTTGAAGCTAACAAAGTTGCTCTTGCTAACGATATCGCTCGTGGTGATGGTGAAACTATTGTTGGTCTTTCAAAAGTTTATGGGTGTGAGAATGCTCAGAACTTCGGTAAAGATCTTAAGGCTAACTACTCTTCAATCTTCACACAAGATGCAACAACTCTTGAAGTTACGAATAATATCTCGAACGTAGCTGCAAGCTCTTGCAACACTAGAATCTAATTTTTATAATGGGACCTGCACATCATAAGCAGGTCCCATGTTACAACTATTAATTGCTGTTCTTTCATTCTCTGTTTTAGCATCCTCAGATGTCGAGAAACTCTCTCAAAGTCAGAAATGGCACAATCTTCTTCATTATAAGAAAACATTACTAGGAAGCCTTGAGTCTCAAGCTGATGGCATGGACTTTTTCCTTCACCCTGAGGGTAAAACTAACCCTAGGGCAGAGCTAGAAGAGCTAATTAAACAAATATCTCAGAAGAAATATCCCAAGGATGGAGATGCTGCCTGTAAATTTCCGCTGCGTTCAAAGTGGGTTAACAAAGAATTAGGATATCCCTATAAGATTGATTACTCGGGGTGTAAGACTTATTTCGAGTTCTTTCAAAAAGTAGCAGCGAGAAGAGCAAGTGTTGTTTTCTCTTCTTATTATTTAGGAAATCCAAACTCAGCTTTTGGTCATACTCTTCTAAGGTTAAGTCGATACCAGGATACGACCGAGACAGAGATGCTCGATTACGGGATTAATTTTGCGGCAGAGGCCCGTGAAGTAAATCCTTTTCTTTATGCTGTAAAAGGTCTATTTGGTGGCTTTGAAGGTCGTTTCGCTGCTATTCCTTATTATTATAAGATAAGAGAGTATGCGAATTATGAGTTTCGAGACTTGTGGTCTTATGAACTTGATTTAACATTCGCAGAAGTTCTAGAAGCTGTTGATCATATTTGGGAATTAGGACACACATATTTTGATTATTACTACTTCCATGCAAATTGTTCGTATCA
>CAYWMU010000222.1:0-4552 GCA_964459395.1 uncultured Bacteriovorax sp. | reverse complement strand
AGGTAAGATTACTTGCGCTCAACAGTGTTACCAGGTCCAGGAACACGGTGAATGTATGAACGGCACATGTCTTGCGCCAACTCAACCAACAATTCCTACTTTTGATCCAGATGCCGAAGGTGCCTGCGACGAAGCTATAACTCCGCCAAGCTTTTAATGATTGATCCTCACAGCTCTCCTAGTGCATAATAGGGGCTGTGAGGATTTTTTATGTTACCAGAATTATCAGATTGTATTCTTGATCATATTGCTATCGCGGTAAAATCAATCGATGTTACCGAAAAAATTTATAAAGACTTGGGTCTCACTTTTGCTCCCGAAAGAGAAATTGTCGAAGATCAAAAAGTTAAAACAGCGTTTGCCAACATTGATGTGAATGCTCATATCGAACTTTTAGAACCAACAGATCCTGATTCAACAATTCAGAAGTTTATTGATACGAAGGGTGAGGGGATTCATCACATTTGCTTTAAAGTAAAAGATGTGGTGGCCAAAACTATCGAGCTAACTGAAAAAGGGTATCGTTTTATTTATCCGGCTCCTCGCCTCGGTGCTGGTGGGTGCTTAGTTAATTTTATGCATCCTAAGTCAACAGGTGGCGTTCTTATTGAATTAAGTCAGAGGCCAGAATAATGAGTCAGATGCAATTCCAAGCCCCTCCTTTAACGAAAACGAATAAGTTTATCCTTATTGTGAGTCTGAGTTGCTTCATACTTTCGGCAATCGGCAAGGCCATTGGAGCTTTCTCTCTGCCTCAAATATTAGGTCTCTCAGGATCTGGACTTCTCAAAGGGTTTGTCTTCCAAGCGATTACATATCCTTTTATCGAAACACAGTTACTGGGCCTTCTTTTTAGTTCTCTTTTGATTTGGTTTATCGGGTCAGAAATAGAAAGAATGTGGGGGAGTAAACTTTATCAACGTTTTGTTGGACTCATTGTTCTTATCTGTGGTCTTACTTATGGGTTGTTAGGAATATTGCTTTTTAATGGGACCGCCCTTTACACAACTCCATTATTTGGTCTTACTGGAATAAACTTTGCTCTTCTGATTGCTTACGCAACTCTTTATCCCGATCGTCAGCTTTCTATGATGCTTATATTTCCTATGAGGGCACGCACCTTTTGTTTTATTCTTATTGGGATAGAGCTTTATATGGGACTATTTTCATCTCATCTTTCAAGCTGGGCCCACTTGCTTGCAATGGGGTTAAGCTTTGTTTTTATTCGATACCAGAACCTGCCTTTTATTCATGGACTCATGAATAAAAGTTTTGTGTCTTCTGCAAGGAAACCTAAAAAAGGGAACTTACGAATCGTAAAAGGGGAGAAGGACGATCCTCCTAAATTTTGGCACTAGGAGTCATGGCGTAATAAGTCACTAATAAAGCATTGCCATGGACCTAATGCGATGATACAACTTTTTCGGAATTTAAAGTGAGGAAATATGAAACTAAGACTGGCCCTTGAAGAAAAACTTTTAGACGTACGTCTTCGTGACCGCCTTCTTGCTGAAGGAAAAATTACTAAGGAAGAAATAGAGAAATTTCTTAACTCTATTCCAGATGATCAAAGTAATGCAACTGCACTTGTTCAAGAAGAGTCTGCAGAGAACAACAATATTCAGTAATCTTACTGAATAACAAATCCAGAAAAGAAAATTTGCTTGATAACAGGTTGACCCAATTTGGCGTTGACCTGTTTCTTAATTCTGCTTTCAAAAAGCATTTTACCGGTAACGGTTTCTACTTCCTCTGGTGTTAGAGAGGAAGCCAATTCGATAACAATATTCTTAATCAGAAATTCATGCTTTTTAATGACCTCTTTTTGATCTTCAAAAAAAGGAAGGATACTCATTTCTAGGTTGAGAAACCTTAAGCGATTAGCGTGAGAATTCAGATTGACTGTGAACTTTTTAATAGGCAGCGGAGTGATGGCCGATTGTTCTAGGAGGGATTCACGAATTTTAAGCTGCTCGGCTACCTGATCAGTGGGCTCGGGTTTAATCATGTTGTGAGAATAGAACACAAGTCCCACACCAGCGACAGCTACAATCAGATTAATAATGATTAAGATTTTTAGCATGGCCTTATCATATCATGACGGGAAAAGTGCGCAATTATAAAACATTTTTTTATTCTGCTTGAACACTAGTAATGTATGTAAGCTGGCCTTAAAATATAGAGCGATATTGCTATCTAAAGTATTTATTTCTTAAGGATTTGAAATGAAGTTTTTATTACTGGTCAGTATGACCTTACTCTTTTCTTGCTCAAGCTTAAAAACTCAAGAGACCTTGGGGGACATTAACCTCGACGTTAAAGAAGTGAAGCTCGATAACGGATTAACAGCGTTGATTGTACCTGATCACAAGCTTCCCATTTTCTCTCTTTATTTATTCTACAAAGTTGGAGGGAAGAATGAAGTTCCAGGCATCACTGGTGCCAGCCACTTCCTAGAACACATGATGTTCAAAGGGGCCAAAAAGTTTGGGAAGAATTCAATCGATTTTATTATCGAAGGCTCTGGTGGTAGTACTAACGCTTATACGACCACTGACCAAACTGTTTATTACGAAAACCTTCCGACTTCTCAATTAAAGCAGATGCTTGAAATTGAGGCAGACCGTATGGAAAATCTTCTTTTAGACGAGAATGATTTTGAAAAAGAGCGTGCCGTTGTTCTGGAAGAAAGAAAAATGCGCTACGAGAATTCTCCTCGAGGTCAGTTATATCTCGGGTTAATGAGCCATCTTTTCGAAGGAACTCCGTATGGAAGAAGTGTTATCGGAGATATTGCTGATCTAAAGTCTATGACTAGAAAGCAAATCTATGATTACTTCAAAAAGTTCTATGCTCCAAATAATGTTGTCATTGTCATTGCGGGAGATGTGAATCCCCGTGAAGCTAGCAACTATGTGAAGAAATACTTTGGCGATATTAAGGCTTCTCCAACTGTTGATGAAGCTCACAATGCTCTCAAGGATGAAGACTTCGTTCCTAAATTTACTAAAGATAAAATTGTAAAACTAAAAGGGGAGTCACCAAGTCCTATCTTTATGATGGGGTATCCGACTTATAAAGCAGGCCATAAAAAAGGTTATCCTCTCGATATACTTGCAGGTATCATTGGATCAGGTAAAAGCTCTTCATTAGTTAATGATTACATCCTCACTAAAAAACCAGTGGCCACCAGTATCTATGCTGCTCATCAATCTCTTGAGAAATCAGGTTTCTTTTTCTTAGGAGGAGAATTGGTTCAAGGTGTGAGTCTTGATCATTTCAGAACAGATCTTAAAAATAAACTCAAGAGCTACTGTGAAACAGAAATCACTGAGCGAAATATTCAAAAAGTAAAAAATAATTACCAAGCAGATCTTTATGCAAGTCTTGATACAAATGCTGGAATTGCACGTTTCTTAGGAGACAGGCAATTACTTTTCAACGACTGGCAATTCTATAAAGAGGAGCTAGCTGAGTATGAGAAAGTGACCGTAGAGGATGTGAAAAAATCCTGTATGGAGTTAGTAGAAACTCCAAGTGTCTTTATATCTGTTTGGAATAAGCATAAGTGAGATAAATATGAAAATTAAATTTGCATTAGCATTATTAGTAGCTTCTTCTTCCGTTCTTGCTGAAGATAATTTTTTAAGCACTGTAAAAAGAATGAATATTAATGACTACGAAGTCGTTTGGCTTGAGAATAAGAAATTTCCTTCCTTCACAGCATCAGTTTATTTTAATGACGGGGCCTTAAAAGATTCCGTTGAAGGTCTGACTCAAGTGGCATTTGATCAGCTCTCTAGCGGAACAAGTAAAGAAACCGAAAAAGAAATCGCCGAGTTCTTTGATTTCTACGGAGCGAGCATCAGTCATTCAGTAACTCATGAGTATTCAGTTTTTACTATCAGAGGGCTTACTAAGGATATTAAACCGGTAGTGGGTAAAGTTTGTGAGCTTTTTAACGATGCTCAGTATCCTCAGTTTGAACTTAGCTCTTACGTGGCCCGTAAAAAATCAAATCTAAGAAATCTCGTTACCTCACACTCAAACTTAGCAGATCGTATTTTCAGAAATATCTCTTTGGAAGGGACGCACTTTGGCAGCAATGTTGATGGAACACTTGCTAGCTTGGATAAGATTCAATCCAAGGATTTAAAATCAAGACTCGATCAAATAGGTAAGGCCAAAAAAACAATTTATCTCGCAGGTCCTAAAGATGTGAGAAAAGTTGTAGAAGTGATCTCAAAGAACTGTAAATGGTCTCAGGAAACAGAATTGCTGTCGATGCAGGTTAGTAAGCCTAAAGAGCAAACATCTCTCTTTTTAGTTCCCGTACCAGGGGCCAATCAAGCTCAAATTCGAATTGGTCGTTATTTAAATAGGGAAGAGGCCAATGGTAAAGAGGATCAGTTTCAGTTTCTTTCTGGTTTCTTAGGAGGAGGTTTTACTTCTAAGTTGATTCAAGAACTCAGAGTGAAGAGGGGACTAACATATTCTGCCGGTGCTTATATCTCGATGCAAAGAGATTATGGCCGAGCTGGAGTTGTTACTT
>CAYWMU010000221.1:4127-4566 GCA_964459395.1 uncultured Bacteriovorax sp. | reverse complement strand
GTAAGACAATCATTGTGGGCCTCATACTATTTTTAATGACAGGTGCTTTTCTTTACTCTCGCATGGGAGGGGAGTTCCTACCTCGGCTTGATGAAGGCTCCATTGCCATACAGTTTATCAGACCAGTGACAACTGGTATTACTCATTCGGTAGAACTTGAAAAGAAGTCGATGGAAGTGATGATGCGCACTTCTGAGGTTAATCGAGTGTTTTCACGAATTGGAACTGCTGATATAGCACTTGACCCCATGGGACCCAATATTTCTGACTCATACATTATGCTTGATATGAGTAAAAGTAGTCGAAAGAAAGCTCAAATTATCGAAGAATTAGTGAATAACCTTGAAGCAGAAGTTCCTGGTCAAAGGATTCTAGTGAGTCAACCAATTCAGCTGAGATTCAATGAACTGATGGAAGGAACGAGAGCTGATGTTTCCGT
>CAYWMU010000221.1:0-4117 GCA_964459395.1 uncultured Bacteriovorax sp. | reverse complement strand
TTTGGCGATGATATGGATCTTGCAACTGAAACAGCTGAAAGAATTGAAGATCTTTTGAAATCTATTGAAGGCTCAGGGGATGTAGAAGTAGAAGCAAAAGGTAAACAATCGGCACTAGAAGTTGTACCTCTTAAAGATAAAATGCAGCTTTATGGTATTTCAAGTGCAGAAATTTTAGAAGCTGTAGAAATAGGACTTGGAGGACAGGAAGTAGGTAAGTTTTTTGAAGGACAAAAGAAATTTGATATTGTTGTTCGTTTGAATGACAAGTACCGTGAGGATTTGGATGAAATCGCTCTCATTCCAGTCTCTATCGCCGGGAATAAAACAATTCCCCTTAATGAAGTCGCAAAAATTCGCTTCAAAGATAACTATAGTTCTTATTCCCGAGAACAAGCGAAAAGAAGGATTGCAGTCTTAATCAACCCTAGAGGTAAAGACACAGAAGCATTTGTTAATGAAGCAAAGGATAAAATTGAGAAAGAATTAAAGCTTCCACATGGGATTTTTCTTGAATGGGGTGGAAATTTTAAAAACTTAAAAGAAGCAAAAGAAAGAATTTATATTCTTGGCCCTCTAACTCTTCTTCTCATCTTGTTCATGATTCATGCTGCATTTGGAAAAGTGTGGCAAACAGCTCTCGTGGCCTGCACGGTTCCTCTTGCGATTGTAGGAGGACTTATCTCCCTTACTCTTTCAGGACAGCCCTTCACCCTATCCGCAGGAGTAGGCTTCATCGCTCTTTGTGGGATTTGCGTTCTTAATGGAGTCGTTTTAGTTAACTTCTTCAATGAGCTTCAGATTGCAGGAATAAGGGGTAAGGAAGCCATTATAAAAGGGGCCGGACTAAGGCTTAGGCCAGTCCTGATGACTGCTATGACCGATGTTCTAGGCTTTATCCCTATGGCCCTTTCTTTTAGTCCAGGTGCAGAGGTGCAAAAACCTGTCGCAGTTGTTATTATTGGAGGAATTCTAGCCTCTACTTTCCTTACATTAATTGTACTTCCTACTATATATTTTCTTATTGAATCTAAAATTAACAAAAAAGGTATTTTATCATGAAGAGCTTAGTACTCATTGTTGTTCTCACATTAACCTCTGCTTATGCCAAAGAAGCTAAAACTAGCCAAAAGGTAGAGAAGGAGAATGTGCAAAGCGTTTTAAAAGAAGCAAAAAAAGAGCGTAAAAAGAAAGTCGAAATGTGTCATGATTGTGGGAAACCAGAAGTCAATTGTGACTGTGAAGGTCACGGTAAAGATGAATAGAAGACATTCAATTGTTGAAATTAAATTATTGGTGGATAAATCCAAAGACTCATCGATAGGTTTGTCTTATGATGAGCGTCTTCTTTTGCTAGAAGACGCTCATCTATTATCTCAATCATTTACCATGACTCACTTCTTTGTTCATTGGGAAATGTTTAAGTTAGCTTTTAGCTATATGCAATGGAATGAAATCATAGGCGAAGTTCCAAGACTTGTTTTTGCCATGCCAGGTTCTTTGTTAGGTAAGGCGCCTAAAGTGAATGTGGGTTCGACCAAAATGCGAATATTTGAAGAAAAAAAAGATTAATAATAAAAATGAATTTATGGCATTAAGTCAAAAAAAGAAAATGCTTGAATTGTAAAATCGCTTACGAGTTTAAGTTATCCTTTGGTTTACTTCTTTTGATTGTTTTGATTTGGTTGGATTAATGAGAATTATATTATTAATACTATCATTTCATATGTTTTTTTTATCGAGCAATGATTGTTGTCTTGTTAGCGATTGTGATGAAGTTGAACAGATTGAAGTTAGTAGAGATTATTCAGTATTAAGCGTTGAAAATCTTGAAGAATATGATGTTTGCCATTGCGCTTCCTTTTGCTCTTTCGAATTAGGTTTTACTTCTTTTGACAAAAAATACACGGAAGATAGTTTTAATTGTCAAGTCATTTCCAATAAGCTCTCAAACGAGAAGTTAGATTATAAAAACTTACTGTATCGTCCCCCCATTTCCTAAATTTAAATTTTAGAATTTAAAACTTAAATTTAGTTTAATGGAGGTCTCATGAGCTCACTTAGCTTATTCTTATTGCTATTTATTACGACGTCGTCCTTTGCTGCTAAAAATATAACTTCTCAAGTTTATGACATTGACTATGGTTTCAAATCTGATGATGAAACTTTAATTCTCTTAAAGTCTGGAGAGGTTATAAAAGTTCCTGATAATCACCAGAAAAAAGTCTCTCCTAAACTGAGTTTTAATGGAGAGAGTTGGTTTAAGTTCACAATAGATGAGAATAGGTATCTTTTGAGTTGGGAAGAAGTTGAGAATCAGAGCGTTGACGATGAAGATCAAGAACTTCATTCTTTTGCAAGGGTCAATTATGTTCCGACGACAATTGCTTCTATGGAAGTTGCTCAAAAGTATCATCGAGAAGCAAAGAGAGGGTGGACGAGTGATTCGCAGTGCTTTAATAAAGCCCAAGTTTGGAGCTATGAGTGGTGGAAAAGGAACAGTTTGAGGTCTATGAAAGTGTTCATCTTTTTCACTAGGAATTATATTCGAAAGTATAATTTTGAGTGGTGGTTTCATGTAGCCCCCTATGTTCATGTTATGAATGACGGAAAAGTGGTAGAAAGGGTTATGGATATAAAATATACGAGAAGTCCTTTAGCATTTAAAAACTGGAGCGATATTTTCATGAGAAATAAAGCAGAATGTCGATTCGTCACAAAATACTCTGATTATGCGGATTATCCTTATACTGGTGATTGTTATTTTATGAGGAGTAATATGTATATGTACCAACCGGCTGATTTGGAAATGCAGGAAGCATGGGGATACAGTAAGGATTCATGGATAATGGATGAAGTCAGAAGTGCCTACGAACAAGCTTATCAAATACGTATGTAAATTTGTTTAGCTTCACTATTCTGGGTCGTGAGTTTTCTCATGTTGAGTGGATGAGGCTCACGACTCTATCTTATTTTTACCGCATTCAATGTACAATTCTCTTTTTAAATACTGTCTAAAATAGCATAATAAAAATAAAATATTAGACTGGGGTTTAAGATGATAAAGACGGAGTTCAGAATTCCTAAAATGGATTGCCCATCTGAAGAAGGATTAATTCGACTAAGATTAGATGAAGTGCCAGGAGTTAAGAACTTAAAATTCGAGATTCCTGATAGGAAACTTACAATATATCATGAAGGCCATTCCCAAGACTTGTTATCTGCCTTAGAACCTTTGAATTTCGGTGCAGAGATTGTAAGTGTTACTGATGTTAGCGAGGACTTTGTTGTTCCATCGGCAAACGAGGAAGAAGAGTCGAGCTTATTGAAGAAGTTATTATATATAAATGGTTTTATGTTTGTTGTTGAGCTATTTGCTGGAATAATTGCTGACTCGATGGGATTAATTTCCGATTCACTAGATATGTTAGCTGACTCTAGTGTTTACCTTATTAGCCTGTTCGCAGTCGGTAAATCTTTAAGTGTAAAAAAGAAATCAGCTCGTTTGAATGGGCTCTTTCAATTGGTACTTGGAACGGGCGTTTTAATTGAAACTGTTAGAAAGTATCTTTATGGAAGTGATCCCCAAGCAGATTATATGATATTGATCTCTTTAGTTGCCTTGGCGGCAAATGTGTACTGTCTCTACTTGCTTACAAAACATAAAAATGGGGATGTACACATGAAAGCAAGTTACATTTGTTCCTCAACAGATGTAATGGCCAATACGGGTGTTTTCCTTGCAGGTGTTGCTGTCTTTTTCACTAAATCTCCAATTCCGGATCTTGTTATTGGTGTTGTTGTTACTGTGATAGTTTTAAGAGGCGCATTAATGATTTTTAAAATATCAAAATAAATTTTCTCTCATTACAAATAGGCCGACATAGTTCCGGCTTATTTGTAATTTCAATTCTAATCATATCTTAGCTTCTCTTTGCTACTATTTATGGTGAAGCACTACTAATTCTGCTACCTTTTATCTTAATACTCTCTTCTCTCATCTAGTTGTAATAATTCAGTTTTGAATAGTTAGTCTTTATTGGCATCTGTGTTGCTCCTTGTTGGAGTTGCCCCTGTCAAACCGGTCCACTTAGCCAGCTAAGTTTTCGCGTATAAA
>CAYWMU010000220.1:0-4573 GCA_964459395.1 uncultured Bacteriovorax sp. | reverse complement strand
ACATATCTTTTAACTTCAGGAGTAAAACTACTTAATGGTGATGCTTTCTTGTTCTCTTCTTTTGGTTCATCAGAAAACACATTCTGAGTCTTGAGAAAAATAATACCAGGAAGAAGAACGCAAAAACTTGCTACTCCTAATATTGGCCCCATTTGAGAAGAAGAACTAAGGTAGCTCGTTAAGAGGCCTCCTAGAACACCTCCTAAACTTCCAATCGCACCGATAGGCCCTACAAGTTTCTTGAAAAGGTTTCTATCCAAGGCCTGATTTATGAAGGCCAAAAGAAGGTGGACTTGAAGAACGATATAGATGTCTTTCCAGATAAAAGGTAAGAAGCCTAGATAAGGCAGAGCAGTTAGTTCGTCAGTAAAGTAAAAAAGAATACTACTGAAAAAAGAAATAATTAAAAAAACTCTTTGAACTGAAAGTCTTCCTTGAAGCCAGTTACTAACACTGACAGCGATAGAAAGAAAAACAACTGTCCACAACCAGGCCTGCGGTGAAGACTTCGCTCCGAAAACTTCTAGAAAAGTGGATGTCGTTGATGCTCTTACTAAAGGTTAATAAAATAGTGAAAAAAAATAAGAAGGCAGATAAAAACGGAAGTGATGTTCTACGCAGTAGCGAAAATTTTTTAATGATTGGATGAGGCTCATTCACTCTTTAAGTAAGAATCACCTGTTTGTAGTTCTTCAAACTCGTGCTGATGCTCAAACTGAGAGAAATCAAATGAAGTCGTAAAATCTACAGCTTTATGGTTATCGCTACAAAGATTCTTCATGAAGTTAAAGAAGTTCTCGCGGGTCTCAGTGCTCATTAAATGTTCCATTAAACAAGAATCTTTATGAGCAGTCTCTTCTGAAACTCCAAGGATATCTTTAAAAAAGTAGAAAAGAAGTGTTCTATTAGAAAGGATTTCGTGAACGGCTTCATGACCAGAGTGAGAAAGAGAAAGAAACTTGCTCTCATCTTCTACAACCAGGTCTCTTTTTTTAAGATTTGTTAATGCTGTTGAAACTGAGCCCTTTGTAAGACCCATTTCAATCGCAATGTCAGTCACTCGTGCGTAGCCTTTACTCTCTTTTAGCTTATGAATGGCCAAAAGATAGTGAACCATTGAGTGAGTAAGATCATTATCATGTGTGTGTTGAATCGATTTTTTCTCTAGCATGTCTCTAACTTACTTGCCCCCCCTACGAGAGTCAAACGATAAATATTTGTTGCACTTTTCTCAAGAAGGCCAAGCGTCTCCACTTTTCCAACCCCTTGATTTCACATAAAATCCTAAAGGAAAGTTCTTCGCCTCTTCTCCCTCCTTAGGCACGTGATAAAATACTATTATTAAAGGTGTTCTATGAAAAAACTGGCTTTTATACTGAATATAATTTTAATCTCTAATCTCCTGGCAGACGAAGGTCTTAATTCCGCTTTCAATGAAGCAGGTAATTTAACGGATCAACAGGTTACTCAGTCTAGAGAGTTCGTACACGAAGGGATTAAAAAAGAGATTATCGAAGAAGGCTGTAAAGATTTGAAGAACTGTCAGGAGCCAGAGGAAGCTGGAATTGAGCAGATTATTAGTAAAGTTTATGCTGCTTCTCTACCAATGATTGGGCAGTTTAAAGTTGGGGATAAGGTAAGTACACCAAAGGCTGAAACCAGTACCGCTAAACCAGAGACCCCGTCTACAGTTACAGAGAGCGCCAGTGCCGATAATGCACCTCCTAGTGAACCAGCTAACACTCCAAAAGATGAAAAAAAAGAAGATGGAAATGATTGGTGTATGGTTATGGCCATCGGTTTTGAGGTTGCTTCCTTTGCTCTTCAAAACAAGACACAAAACAAGGCCTCTAAGACAGACGCCCAAATTCCGGATACTCAATTAAGAAGTCTTGTAAACCTTCGAGAAACTCATAAGGCCCGCAAAAAATCTGCCACCTATCAAGCGGCTGCTTACGGTTCAGTTACAGCTTGTTATGCTGCTATGATTGCTATGGATAAATTAAGCATGAACTGGCAAACAGGAGTTAAAATGGGAGGAGCTGCTCTTCTCACAACTCTTTATATGAAGAAGGCCGGTAAGCACGATAAACTTGCAGGGAAAGTTCAAAAAGTCATTGATGCTCTTCCTAAGAGTGGAGAATGTAATCCTTGGACCCAGTCCGCATGTTTTTGTCAGGAAGCTTCTTCGAAAGAACATTATCCAGCTGAATACCAAGAAGTGTGTGTTCTTAATAATGGGGACTTCAATACTCCTAAAATGGCCATGGGATGTGCTTCGCAAGAAAGTGATGGAAGAGTAACATATGATGAGCAATGTCGTTGTAAGCAAACCAACTCTTGCTTAAGTTCTAAAATATCTGCCTTCAATCCTACTTTAAGTGGGGCCACTAATTTGATGAAACAAATGCAATCCGGTTTCGATCTTCTTGACTCTGGTTTATATGATGAAGCAAAACTTAATGCCTATTCAACTCAAGCTGCGGCCATGGGTTCGAAGATTGCCAAACAGATTACCAATCCTGACTCGCAACCGATCCCTTTGAACAATGAACAAAAAAAGCTCGCTCAAGAATTGTCTGGACTCGTAACTCCAGAGCTCGCCGCTAAAATTGCCAGTACGAGCCCTGATCTCCCGGAGAACTCTCTGGCCGGTGCTCGGAATATGGGTGGGAGCAGTCTTTCACCTGCAGAAATAAGAGAGGAAGGTCTTAAGGCCAAGGGAGTTACTGGAAAGTATAAGACTGGAGCAGTTTCTCGCTCATCTTCTAAATCAGAGAGTGGATTTGTAATGCCCAACCTACTCGCTAAGAAGAGCGCACCTACCTCAAATATAGAAGTGGTGAATTTTGCTGAGAGAGCTGTTAACAATGCTGATGTCAACAACTCCCCTGATACACCGATTTTTGATATTATTTCGAATCGCTATCGCCACGCCTGGCAGCGCTTAGAGTGATTCTTCACCTAGATTATTAAAGAGATCAATCCTTGTTTGATGTCTTCCTCCTTCAAATTCAGTTGAGAGGAAGATATCAGTCATCTTCACCATATCGTTAACAGTGGTTTTCCTTCCAGCGAAAACGATAATGTTGGCATCGTTGTGCTCTCGAGAAAGTCGTGCATCTTCTTCATCTCGGCAAAGAGCTGCTCTAATTCCTTTAAAGCGATTGGCCGCGATGGAAATACCAATTCCTGAACCACAGAGAAGAATACCTACTTCTTTTGTTCCTTGAATTTTTTTAACTACTGAAAAAGCAAAGTGAGGATAATTAACTGAATCGTTATTTTTTGTTCCGAGGTCCACTATCTCGTAACGAGTTTTAAGTTGTTCAATGAGGGCCTGTTTTTCATTAAAGGCAGCGTGATCTGAAGCAATATAAACTTTCATCATCTTCTCCTCAAAAAAAGAAGGCGCTCACAAGGAGCGCCTTTAGGTTGATTTCTTAATAACGGTAATGCTCTGGTTTGAATGGACCTTCAGTGCTAAGCCCTAAGTATTTAGCTTGAACTTCAGTGAGTGTATCAAGCTCAACACCAATTTTAGCTAGGTGAAGGCGAGCAACTTTCTCATCGAGGTGCTTAGGAAGAACGTAAACTTTCTTCTCATACTTTTCAGAGTGGGCCCAAAGCTCAATCTGAGCAAGAGTTTGGTTTGTGAATGAGTTACTCATTACAAAGCTTGGGTGACCAGTGGCACAGCCAAGGTTAACAAGGCGTCCTTCCGCAAGAAGGATAATATCCTTACCTTTAACGTTGTACATATCTACTTGAGGCTTAATTGTAATTTTAGTATCCCCGTAGTTCTTGTTAAGCCAAGCTACATCAATCTCAATATCAAAGTGACCAATGTTACAAACAATAGTCTTATCTTTCATCATTTCGAAGTGGCGGCCAACGATAATATCGCGACATCCAGTTGTTGTTACAACGATATCTGCTTCTTTAACAGCATCGTCCATTTTCTTAACTTCATAACCTTCCATTGCTGCTTGGAGAGCACAGATAGGATCGATTTCAGTAACAATCACTCGAGCACCAGCACCACGAAGAGATTCAGCAGAACCTTTACCTACGTCACCGAAACCAGCAACAACTGCTACTTTACCAGCAATCATCACGTCAGTTGCTCTTCTGATGGCATCAACACACGACTCACGACAGCCGTACTTATTATCAAACTTTGATTTTGTAACAGAGTCGTTAACGTTAATACATGGAACAGGAAGCTTTCCTTGTTTTTCTAGATCATAAAGACGAAGAACACCTGTTGTTGTTTCTTCTGAGATACCTTTAATGCCTTCGTAAAGAGCTGGGTATTTATCAAGGATAAGTTGAGTGAGGTCTCCCCCATCATCAAGAATCATATTTAGTGGCTCTTTCTTCTCGCCAAAGAAAACTGTTTGATCGATACACCACATGAATTCTTCTTCCGTCATTCCTTTCCAGGCATAAACAGGAAC
This sequence comes from uncultured Bacteriovorax sp., assembly GCA_964459395.1. Lineage (GTDB taxonomy): Bacteria > Bdellovibrionota > Bacteriovoracia > Bacteriovoracales > Bacteriovoracaceae > Peredibacter. Next base: position 113 of record CAYWMU010000220.1, on the reverse strand, counting down.
TCCCGCAGCGGCCATAGCAGCAGCAGCGTGATCTTGAGTGGAGCAGCCATTACAGCTCGACCAAGTAACCTCGGCCCCTAGCTCAATAAGCGTTTCAATTAAAACAGCTGTTT
>CAYWMU010000219.1:0-4573 GCA_964459395.1 uncultured Bacteriovorax sp. | reverse complement strand
AGCTAAACGGGAAGAAAAAAGTAGATCCTGAGATCGTTGATGGAAAAAAGAAAGTTGATCCTGAGCTAAACGGGAAGAAAAAAGTAGATCCTGAGATCGTTGATGGAAAAAAGAAAGTAGATCCTGAGCTTAACGGGAAGAAAAAAGTAGATCCAGAAATCGTTGATGGTAAAAAGAAAGTTGATCCTGAATACCAAGGTTAATCTATTCTTAGATAATCTCTTAGAGGGCCAGATTCTTTTCTGGCCTTCTTTTTTTTTATGGCTATTCTTCTTACATGCGTACTATCAGTGTTAAGTATCCAACTAAAACTCAAGTCTTAGATATTGCTGACAAGAAATTTGTTCTTGAAGTAATTAGATCTTTAGATGAGGCCATTGATCTTCTTTGTAATGAACTCTCTGAAGAAGAGCAGAAAGACCCTTTTGCAGAAGATCTTTGTCCATACTTTGGAGTCCTATGGCCATCTGGCCAAGCCCTCGCAAAATTTATTGCAGCAAGACCTGAACTCGTTAAAGATAAGCGAGTCATAGAGCTAGGCTGTGGATTAGCACTTCCAAGTTTAGTGGCAACTCATCTTAAAGGTGATGTACTCGCCACTGATTTTCATCCTGATGTAGAGCTATACGTACAGAGAAATGCCCGTCATTCTGAGTTGTCTGTCAAATATCAGCGATTAAATTGGAGAGAGCCTAATAGTCTAGGAACATTTGACGTTATTCTTGGCTCAGACATCCTTTACGAGAGTAAACATCCTGATGAGGTCGCTATTGGATTACTACGCTATAGCAGAAAGGGATCAACTATTATCTTAAGTGATCCCGGACGTGCTTATCTTCAAAAATTCATAGAATCAATGAATAAACTTGGTCATCAGGAAGAGATCTTCTTCGTAGATGTGGAAGGCGAAGAGCAATTTGTTATTCTGTATCGAATCTAATTAGCTCTGAAGATATTGTGCTAAAAGAAATAAACCACCAGCTGCGGCCAAAACGAAATATTTAAAGATCATCTTTCCTCCTCCTAAGAAAATTAATCTTGATTAATCATACTATTTCATTAGGAGGAGAGAAGCTATCTATTTAAGGTTGAGAGAATCACTCGGCATATTTAACAGAACATCCGTAGGCCTTAGTTTTAGCAACTCGGACTTTCTGATTTTGAGAAAGTTGAGTAAGTGCCTCGTCTACATAGTTAGTGGCCTTGGCAATTGAATCTATTTTGGTGTCAGGAATACTATCAATAGCACCTTCGTAAACTCTTTCACCTTGCTTATTAAAGATGTACATGTGAGGTGTAGTCTTTGCCTCATAAAGTCTACCGGCCTTACCTTCAGGGTCTAAAAGAATATGACTTGCCTTAGAGTTATTACTTTTACCTTCTTTTTTAGCATCTTCAAAATTAACATACCCTTGAGTGCCCGGAGCTGAAGAGATAATGGAAAGCCATACAACTCCATTCTTTGTCCACTTCTCTTGAAGTTTTTGCATATTTCCTGAATCGTAATGTTTCCGCACAAACGGGCAGCCGTGATTGAGCCATTCAAGCACGACGGTTTTACCTTTGAAGTCGCTAAGGGAGACTTCCTTCTGGTCTTGATTTTTTAGAGTAAAATTCTGGGCCTTAACGATCGTAGGCGCGATAACCAATAAGAGGCTCACAATCATCGATTTCATCTAGTACTCCTAATGTTACAAACTGGTCTTGTAATGAAAGATCAGTTAATCCTACCATGAGAAAACAGTAGAGATCCTTTTTTTCTTCAGGAGTAAATCGAACAAATCGAGGAAGCATATCAGGAGTCGCTGCAGATCGTGCTCTTTGCATGATTCTTTCTCTATTAGTATCTAGAATGATCGGTTCAGCATATCTTGCATCACCTGTTGGATTCCATACAGAATGCATGAGAGATCTCATAGGATGATCATAGTGATCAATGACATCCCACATAGTAGCAAGATATCCATTATGCATATAAGGCGGTGTGAGAGCAGTGTTTCTTAATGGTGTCACTCTGAATTTATAAATATCACTAGGATTCTTTGTGACTTCCCAAAGTCCTTTATCATCGGCCTGTGATTTTCCCGGGCCAAGATGAGGAATCATAATGTTTTGGAAACCAAAAGAACTCATGTGATCCCCGCTGTGGCAGTTTACACACTGTCCTTTATCATAAAAGAGAACAGCACCTCTTTTCATTCGTTCTGACATTAAATCTTTGCGTCCTCTAAGATAGAGGTCCCAAGGCGTGTTAATGGCAAGAAACTGATAGCGCTGAAACTCTGCAAGGGCATTAGCGACATGTCCGATGTTATAGTTCGTAACACCAGGGTAGGCCTGGGCGAACATCTCTTGATACTTTTTAGCAAAGCGAGATTGGAAAATTCTTTTAACAGCATTTTCCCAAGCCTCAACTTTTGAAAGAGTTGATCCCTGTCCAAGCATTTCATCAGGGTCAGCAATTGGAAAAAGTGCCTGAACCGCAAGAAGAGAATCCAAAGTCGAAGCAATTTCCCAGAGGAGAGGAGTTGGTCCATTGAGAAGTGGTTCAGGTGTTAACCATCCCCCTTGAGAATGGTGACTAACTCTACCGTCCCAGAAAAAATTTGGTATGTTACTGAAACCAAGATTAAAAAGTTGAGGAGTATGGCGAGCTAAGATTTTAGCATCAGCTTGATTTCTAAAATCTCCAATTCCGGTTGCTCCTTCTCCTAGACCTAGCGGAAGCCAATCGGATGTGTGAGAGCGTCCAGAGTGACAATCGTGACACGAGATATTTCCCTTTCCAGAGAGAGCGGGCTCAAAAAACAGAGTGAGACCTAATTTGAAAAGAGCTTCATTTTTATTACCAGGATAGCTTAATGCTCTCAGACGGAACTGTTTTATATATCCATCTAACTCTTGATCAATATTGGCCTGTCCTAAAGTGGAAAAAGTAAGAAGTAAGAAGCAAATGAGTAGTCGCATTACCTATAACCTAAATTGAAAGTTTTTGAGTGACGAAATCCTATTGTTTGGCATAGCAAACGACAAGTATATTTTTACGACACAAGGCGTGAGGGAATATGTTTTTTAGACGTAAGGGTCTCTTTTTGCTAAAGTTTATGTGTTCAATTTAATTTAAGTCGAGGAGTCGTTGTGGGTCGTAAATGGAATAACATTAAAATGAAGAAAGCTGCCCAGGATAAGCAGCGTTCACAAAACTACACCAAGGTTTTAAGAGAAATTACTATGGCCGTAAAACGCTCTGGACATGCAGAAGTAGAGGCCAACTTTGATCTTAAAATCGCATTACTTAAAGCACGAGAATACAACGTTCCAAAAGACAACGTAGATAAGGCCATTAAAAAAGGCTTAGGTAATGATACTTCCAATTACGAAGAAATTAATTATGAGTGTTATGCTATTGATGGAGTAGCTGTTTTTGTAGAAGCTGCCACTGATAATCCTACACGGACTATTTCTAATGTTCGCTCTTATTTCAATAAATGGGGCGGCTCAATTGGAACTCAAGGTTGTCTTCAATTTGTTTTCGAAAGAAAGGCTACTTTTTCAATTAAAGAAGAAAATTTAAATGGCATGAGCTCTGATGATCTTATGATGGAACTCATTGACTTCAATATTGATGATGTTGAAGTTGAAGATGGATACGTAACAGTTCAAGGACCAGTAGAGTCTTATGGCGATATTTATAAAAAACTTGAAGAGCTTAAAATTCCAGTTGAGGAAGCTCAGTTAGAGCGTCTTCCTTTAAATACGAAAGAAGTGACTAAGGAAAGCTACGATAAAATTATGAAACTCATTGATGCTCTGGAAGGAGATGATGATGTTCAAAAAGTTTATCACAACATTGAATGGAATGAAGCCTTTGCAGATTAACATCTAAGGAGTTAGGTATGTTTAGAGCTGAGATAATTGGAACAGGGATGTATGTTCCAGAAAATGTTATTACAAACCATGATCTTGAAAAGATGATGGATACAAGTCATGACTGGATTGTACAACGTTCCGGGATTGAAGAGAGACGTTGGGTTAACCCTGATGTGGGAACTTCAGACTTAGCTCTTAATGCCTCATTAGAAGCTATTAAGAATGCAGGAATCGATAAAAATGAAATTGATTGCATTCTTTTTGCTACTCTCTCTCCTGATTATTATTTCCCTGGTTCAGGCTGCATTCTTCAGGCAAAACTGGGAGTAAAAGAAATTCCTGCTATTGATGTTCGTCAACAGTGTTCTGGATTCCTTTACGGAATGAGTATGGCCGACTCCTTTATTAAATCAGGAATGTATAAAACCATTCTCTTAGTTGGAGCTGAAGTTCATTCAAAAGGATTGAATAAATCCACTGCAGGAAGAGACGTCTCAGTTCTTTTTGGAGATGGGGCAGGGGCCGTGATCATTCGCCGAAATGAGAATACAGACTCCAATGCTTCGGGAATTCTCTCAACGCATCTTTATTCAGATGGCCACGGGGCCAGTGATCTTTGGACTCAAGCACCAGGAATGGGAATTGGGGCCGATATGATAAATCACCAAATGATTGAGGATGGTCTTCATTACCCGCAAATGAA